>CAYSQV010000184.1:0-2922 GCA_964433295.1 uncultured Nitratifractor sp.
TGAGATAGAGCACAGAAGGGGTTTGGGCCTTGTGGATGATGACAAGCATGTCGATCCCAAGATCTTTGAACACCAATCCCGCGCCGCCCATCGTCGAGACGAAAAATCCATCCCAGTTTGGGGAATCCCCGGTGACGATCAGACGATTTGACCCCGAAAAGATCGATCCGGCAAAAAGGCCGATACCAAAGTTGATGCCATGGTATTTTTCGCTCAGATGCCTCCCCAGATCGACCGGACCGAAAAACTCTCCGATGGGGTAGTGCTCGGTGTGATGCGTACCGTGGTGTGCATCGACGATCAATACGTTCATATCCTTGTTCATATCTTCTCCTAATCATAACGTAATAACATTATAATGAGTTGGAGATTTGATCTCCCTTATTTGAACGTAATTACCGCTAAATAGGAGAAATAATATAAGAAAAATGGATATCCCAAAGCTCATTTCAGGTAGAATATTTTTCAATTCTCCAAGAGAGTCCCAATCCCATTAACCGCCTGAAGGAAATACGCATGAAAAAAGTTCTCGTAATGTTACTGTTGACCCTTGCCGTGACGCTTACAGCCTCTGCCGGAAAAAAAATCGTCGTCAATCTCTCCCAGCAACGTGCCTGCGCCTACGAAGGGGGACGGACGGTCTTTTGCGGCAACATCTCCACCGGCAAGCCCGGCCACCGGACCCCCAACGGTCACTTTCGTGTCCTTGAGAAGGACATCGACCATGTTTCCAGCAAATATCCTGAACCCAACGGGGGCGCCAAGATGCACTATATGCTGCGCCTGACCAGCAGCGGCATCGCCATGCACCTGGGGTATGTCCCCAACTATCCCGCATCCCACGGCTGCATTCGGATGCAGAGCGGATTTGCCCAGCAGATGTACAACTGGGCACATGTCGGTGTCCCTGTCCGTGTGATCGGGACTCCGCCTGCACGGGTCAGCCGTTCGTCGTACCGTTCCACCTATCGCACCAGTCGTACCAGTCGTCGTGCCCGTACCCGTCGCACCTACAATGCCAATGCGACCGACATTCTTGCCGAGTTTATGGGGCATACCACCCGTCGAAAAACCGTCTCGACCCGGAAAAAAAGCCGCAGACAGATTCGAAGGCACCGTCGTACTTCGCGCAAACATTCCCATCGCCGTACCCCCCGGACACGTCATGCCAACCCCCTTGCCACCATCGCTTCGCGCTAAAAGAGTCGCGCAATGAATCGTCACTATTCGCTGCCGCGTCTGCTTTTGGTCGCACTGCTGCTTCTGGGCTCCTCCCGGGCACTGGAAGCTTCCAAGCGCATCGTAGTGGATCTGACCCATCAGATCGCCATCGCCTACCAGGACGGGCAGGTCAAGTTTTACGGCCGGATCTCCAGCGGCAAGCCCGGACGGGAAACCCCTACTGGCACCTATTTCGTCCGGGAGAAGGACATCGATCACGTCTCCAATCTCTGGCCGCAGCCCAACGGCGGCGCCAAGATGCACTACATGCTCCGCATCACCCGCGACGGCATCGCCATGCACCTGGGGCCGACACCCGATTATCCCGCATCCCACGGCTGCATCCGGATGCAGGACGGATTTGCCCAGCGGATGTATGCCTGGGCAGAAAAATGGACCAAAGTGGACATCATCGGCAAGGCTCCGGCCCATTCACCCGCTGTCGCACTGCCTCTCTATGCCCGCAGCGCCAGAATCCTTCGTCGTTCGATCGGCGGCGGCACCCGTGGTCCATTGGCCGCGCTCAGCAGCAATCCCAAGGACCGTATCAAGCATGCGGCACTTACGACGGCCGATACAACTGCCCGACCGACCCGGCGCAACCGACTGGCGCAACCGGCCGCCCGCAATCACCATCGCAACCCGCTTGAGGCGCTCAGCGGCAATCCCAAGCTCCGGCTCAAATCGCACACCCAAAAACCACGAAAGAGGCTAAAACGCAAGCGTAAACCCCGCCATCTTCACCCGCTCAAGGCGATTAGCTCGCGCTGATACGCCGTTTGCCGGGGTTTATCTCTTCGACAGGAACGCCCCGAAGAGTTTGCCGAAAAAACCCAGCTTTTTCCGGACATACTCCAGTCTCCTGCACGCGTCGTCTATCCCGGATTCGCATGCTTGCTCCAGGAGCCGGACCATGGTCTCAAGATCCTGGTCGCTGCGCCCTTCGTCGTAGTAGAGCAGGGCGAGGATCAAACACCCCTCGCTGTCCCCCAGTTCACACGCACCAGTAAGGAGCTCCTTGGCTTTGGCCAGATTTCTGGCAGTCCCTTTGCCGGCATAGTAGAGCGATCCAAGTCCAAAATAGGCTTCGGGTATCTGCCCTTCGAGTGCCTCCTCAAAGAGCCGTTTGGCCTCACGGTAGTCCCCTTTGTGAAACTCCTCAAGCCCCTGACGGTAGAGCAAACGGTAGTTCATAGCGGGATGATAATTTGGATGTTTCATGTCGATTCCTCGGAGGATTTGTGCTATGATAGCCCGATCCTTCACTCTGTTCCAGAGCATTTGGACCTCCATTTCCTCGACAAAAATGCCAACACACCACTCATGCGCTGGCCGACATCGCTCGTCCGGTACCATTGTGTCAGTCCAATCTGATACAGTTGTGCACAGCGTGCCGGAAAGCTCATACTGTTTTCGTGGTAGTGCGGGGGGTGCGCATGCGCAAAACGATAAGATTCCTGCATTTATCAGCCCGATACTGACCCGGTATGCAGGGGTATCATGCAAGCAAAGAAACATCAGCAAAAAGTGAGAGGAAAAAAAAGGGGGGGATTGTTGGTTGCGGAGAATGGATTTGAACCATTGACCTTCGGGTTATGAGCCCGACGAGCTACCGAACTGCTCTACTCCGCGACAAAAAAGTAATGGGATTGTATCTGCTTTTTGTCAAAAGCGGCGTAAATCTCCAAATGGATGGGGTAG
>CAYSQV010000185.1:0-2878 GCA_964433295.1 uncultured Nitratifractor sp.
GGACGCTTCGGGTGTGGCCAACCGTACGGTTGCGCGCTCCAAATACGGAACGAAAAAGCCCAAAAGCTAAAACGAGACGCTACAGACAGACAGCGGTGGGTCTCCCAGAGACTTAGACAGGTGATGCCGAAACAACCTTCGCGGGCACCACTTGAGTAAATCACAACGATTGAAGAGGATGTGAAAATGAGAAGAAGAAGAGCACCACAACGACCTGTGCTTCCCGATCCGGTCTATGGATCGAAAGTGGTCACGAAATTTATCAACGCCATCATGCTGGATGGCAAAAAAAGCATTGCGCAAAAAGTCATGTACGGTGCACTGGAGCGAATTGAATCAAAAACAGGTGAAAAAGGGATCGATGTTTTCAACAAGGCCCTTGAGAACATCAAGCCCGTTATGGAAGTCAAAAGCCGTCGTGTCGGTGGAGCGACCTATCAGGTGCCCATCGAAGTGCGTCCGGTACGCCAGCAGTCGCTGGGGATCCGCTGGATCATGGAAGCCGCACGCAAGCGCAACGAGCGCACCATGATAGAGCGTCTCTCCAACGAACTCATGGACGCAGCGACTGAGAAAGGTGCCGCTTTCAAAAAGAAAGAAGACACATACAAAATGGCCGAGGCCAACAAAGCCTTCGCCCACTACCGATGGTAACAGGATAGCATTATGGCACGATCACACAAACTTGAAGACGTACGAAACATCGGTATTGCGGCACACATTGATGCCGGGAAGACCACCACCACAGAGCGGATCCTGTTCTACACAGGAGTCGAGCATAAAATCGGTGAGGTGCACGACGGTGCCGCCACCATGGACTGGATGGAGCAGGAGCAGGAGCGCGGCATCACCATTACCTCAGCGGCTACGACCTGTGAATGGCTTGGCAAGCAGATCAACATCATCGATACTCCGGGCCACGTGGACTTTACCATCGAAGTGGAGCGCTCCATGCGTGTACTTGATGGGGCGGTTTCGGTCTTTTGTGCGGTGGGTGGCGTCCAGCCCCAATCGGAAACGGTATGGCGTCAGCGAAACCGTTACGGAGTTCCTTCGATTGTTTTTGTCAACAAAATGGACCGAACGGGTGCTGATTTCTACGAGGTAGAGCGTCAGATTCGTGAGCGCCTTAAGGGCAATCCGGTGCCCATCCAGATCCCCATCGGCTCCGAAGAGAACTTCGAAGGAGTCGTCGATCTGGTCAAAATGAAAGAGATCGTATGGGATGCCGATGCGGCGATGGGATCGGCCTACCATGAGCAGGAAATCCGCGATGAGCTCCAGGCCAAAGCCGAAGAGTATCGCGAAAAGATGATCGAAGCGATCTCCGAAGCTGAAGGTAATGATGAGCTGATGGAGAAATATCTCGAAGGAGAAGAGCTCACCGACGAGGAGATCGTCGAGGGGATCAAGCAGGCCACGATCGGCATGAGTATTGTGCCGATGACTGTGGGAACAGCGTTTAAGAACAAAGGAGTCCAGACATTGCTCGATGCGGTGGTCGCCTACCTTCCCTCTCCGGTCGAGGCCAAGCCGATCAAGGGGACCATGATGGACGATCCGGACAAAGAAGTGACTGTCGAGTCAACCGATGACGGCGAGTTTGCTGCGCTGGCATTCAAGATTATGACCGATCCTTTTGTTGGACAGCTGACATTTATCCGTGTCTATCGCGGCTCGCTTGAGTCGGGTTCGTATGTTCTCAACTCCACCAAAGAGAAGAAAGAGCGCATCGGCCGTATCATGAAGATGCACGCCATCAAACGCGAAGAGGTCTCCGAGATCTATGCCGGAGAGATCGGCGCGGTTGTCGGACTCAAAAATACCACTACCGGAGATACCCTCTGCTCCGAGAAGGACAAAGTGGTTCTCGAGCGGATGGATTTCCCCGATCCGGTTATCTCGGTCGCCGTTGAGCCCAAGACAAAGGCCGACCAGGAGAAGATGGGGATCGCGTTGAGTAAACTGGCGCAGGAGGATCCCTCTTTCCGTGTCAATACCGATGAAGAGTCCGGCCAGACCATTATTTCCGGAATGGGAGAGCTTCACCTTGAGATCCTTGTTGATCGTATGAAGCGCGAATTCAAAGTCGAAGCCGAAGTGGGTGCGCCCCAGGTCGCATACCGTGAGACCATCCGCAGCAGCGTCAACAAAGAGTACAAATACGCCAAACAATCCGGCGGACGCGGCCAGTACGGACATGTCTTCCTCAAGATTGAGCCCCAGGAAGCCGGTGCCGGGTATGAGTTTGTCGATGAGATCAAGGGAGGTGTCATCCCCAAAGAGTTCATTCAACCGGTCAACAAAGGTATCCAGGAGGCGATGGAGCGCGGTATTCAGGCCGGCTATCCTGTCGAAGATGTCAAAGTCACCCTCTATGACGGAAGTTATCACGACGTCGACTCCTCAGAGATGGCGTTCAAACTGGCTGGATCGATGGGATTCCGCGAGGGAGCCAAAGAGGCCAATCCGGTGATCCTTGAGCCGATGATGAAAGTCGAAGTGGAGGTGCCCGAAGAGTACATGGGGGATGTGATCGGAGATATTTCCAAACGTCGCGGTCAGGTCAACGGTATGGATGAGCGCGCCGGCAACAAGATCGTCGATGCCTATGTCCCTCTGGCAGAGATGTTCGGCTACTCCACTGACCTGCGCTCCATGACCCAAGGACGCGCAACCTACTCGATGGAGTTTGACCATTATGAGGAAGTGCCGAGTAATGTGGCCAAAGAGATCATCGAAAAGCGCAACAGCTGATCTTTTGCGGTATTTCACTGCAACTACGGTCGAATGGAGCTTGCTCCGTTCGGTCACTCACTATCAGTAAGCTCCTTCTCTTCACAAACTACATTCAACCAAATTTACAACAAACTACCGC
>CAYSQV010000186.1:0-2878 GCA_964433295.1 uncultured Nitratifractor sp.
TCGCCGCCAACCTGCTGAGCAAGCAGGCCGAACTGGAGCGCAGCAAGGCCCTCAAGGAGAAAGAAGAGCTTGAGAAATTCATCGCCCGCTTCTCCGCCAACGCCTCCAAGGCCAAGCAAGCCACCAGCCGCCAAAAACAACTGGAAAAACTCGATCTCGGCGAGATCAAACTCTCCAGCCGCCGTGACCCAAGCATCCTCTTCAAGCCCAGCCGCGAAATAGGCAACGAGGTGCTTGAGGTGATCGACCTTGCCAAAAGCTACGGGGAGAAGCCGGTTTTTGAGGGGCTTGGCTTCAAGATCAATCCGGGAGACAAAGTCGCCATCATCGGCGGCAACGGTGTGGGCAAGACCACGCTGCTGGAGATCCTCATGGGCCGCCTCGAGAGCGACGGCGGCACGTTCAAATGGGGGCAGACGGTCCACACCACCTATTTCCCCCAAAACACCACCGATGTGGTGCAGGGGAGCGAAAAACTCTACGGCTGGATCCAGGGATTTGACAAGGACTGGCACATCGACGAGATCCGCAAATGTCTGGGGCGCATGCTCTTCAGCGGCGAGGATCAGGAGAAAGAGGTCGGAGCCTGCTCCGGAGGCGAAAAACACCGCATCATGCTGAGCAAAATGATGATGGATTCGGCCAATTTCCTCGTCCTCGACGAACCCGACAACCACCTGGACCTCGAAGCGATCGTCGCCCTGGGTGAAGCGCTGCATGCCTACCGGGGCGGCGTCATTTGCGTCACCCATGACCGCGAGTTGATCGATGCGTTTGCCAACCGGATCATCCGGATCCACAAAGACGGGACCCTCACCGACTTTGAAGGAGATTACGAAGCGTTTGTGGCGCAGGAGGGTAACGGATAGGGCAGAATCAGCTCCTGCCCATGCAGGGGCACAGGGTTACGCCAGGTTGGTATAGACCGTCTGGACATCGTCATCCTCTTCGAGCTTTTCGATGAGGGATTCGATCTCTTCGATCTGATCTTCGGGGAGTTCGATGGGGGTGTTGGCGATGTATTCCAGCGTCGCCTTTTTGGGGGTGATGCCGCGCTCTTCGAGTGCTTTGCTGAGCTCACCGAATGAGGTGAACTCTCCGTAGATCCGCAGGATAGGGGTATCCTCACCGTTCTCGTGCGGCTCGACATCCTCTTCGATCTCCTCCAGCCCGTAGTCGATCAGATCCAGTTCCAGCTCCTCCACATCCATATCATCCGTCTTTTCGATCACGAAGACCGCTTTGCGGGTAAACATAAAATTGAGCGATCCGCTGGTGAGCATCTCCGAGTTGGCACGGTTGAGGATCGCCTTGACGTTGGCCACGGTGCGGGTGCCGTTGTCGGTGGCACACTCGACGATCATCTGTACCCCGTGGGGGGCTTTGACGTCGTAGGTGATCTCTTTGATATCGGCGGCGTCTTTGTTGAAGGCCCGCTTGATGGCTGCTTCGATGTTGTCTTTGGGCATGTTCTGGGCTTTGGCGTTGGCGATGGCGGTGCGGAGCTTCGCGTTCATCTCCGGGTCGGGGCTGCCCCCCTCTTTGGCCGCCATGGTGATGATCTTGCCCAGTTTGGGGAAGAGTCGCGACATGGTCCCCCAGCGTTTCATTTTGGCCGCTTTACGGTATTCGAATGCTCGTCCCATCTGTCTCTATCCTTTGGTGTGCGTTTGCGGAATTATACATTTTAGTTGTTTGCCATCCGCTTGTCCCGGATGCTCATCTGCGAGGTTTTCTCATCGATGTGAATGTCAAAGAGATCGATCTCCTTGATGAGGTTGCTCAGTTTTTTGTAGCCAAAGTTGACCGGAGAAAAGGAGGAGCGGTTGCTGATGTAATTGCCCACTTCGCTCAGTCCCGCCCAACCGTACTCATCCATCGTCTGATCGACGGCATCCCTGAGCAGGTTGACCAGCCAGGTGTCCCCGCGCATCTGCTTGCCGCTTTTGCGGCTCGGGGCGGCTGCCTCCGACTCACCGCCGGCGGCTTTCTCTTTGGGGGGCATGAGCTTCTCGGTAAAGATAAACTGCGAACAGGCGGCCATGAACGGTTTGGGGGTTTTCTTCTCCCCAAATCCGAAGACCTTGATCCCCTCGGCCAGTACCCGCATCACCACCGGCGTAAAATCACTGTCGCTGGTCGCAAAGGCACACGCATCGATCCGTTTGGTGTGGAGCAGGTCGATTGCGTCGATGGTCATGAGGATGTCGGTGGCATTTTTGTTTTTGGTGTAGTCAAACTGCTGGATCGGCTTGATGGCGTATTCGAGAAGTTTTTCTTCCCAGTTCTTGAGATTCTCCTTGGTCCAGTTGCCGTAAGCCTGACGGATATTGACCACGCCGTATTTGCTCAGCTCGCTGATGATCCCGTCGATCGCCTTGTAGGAAATATTGTCGCAGTCGATGAACAACGCGATGTAATCTTCTTTTTTCTGCATCGTAAACTCTTTTTGGATCATTATAACAAAAAAAGCAACAATTCTTGAGGTTTTTTAAACTTTTTTGATTAGAATAGGGTCAGCCCATTGCTAAAAGGAGAAAAGGTGCTGAACAAATGTAGCAAAATCGGTTTCTGGGTCTGCCTCCTGGTGCTGTTGATCGTCGTATGCACGTGGCAAAAGTCGGGGAGCCTCCAGTCGCGCTTGCTGCCGGATGCGACCATGAGTGCTGCGGCCGTGGAGACAATCAAGAGCCGAACCAACCCCAACGCTACGGATGTCGACGGGGACGGCATTCTCGATGAGCTCGAAAGGCAGTATCACCTGAATCCCCGCTTTGCCGATACCGATGCCGACGGCAAACTCGACGGAGAAGAGGGGCTCAAAGGGGATCGTGACCGGGACGGGATCCTCGACGCGCTTGAGTCAGCACTTGATGAT
>CAYSQV010000187.1:0-2848 GCA_964433295.1 uncultured Nitratifractor sp.
GCCGATTGCGATTGCGCTGGGGGCTTCGACGTTTATCGCGCTGGTGACGTTCACGCCGATCTCACCGATCGAGATCTCATCGATGATCTTCGAAAAGATCGACAGTTATTCGCTCATGGCGATCCCGATGTTTATCCTCGCCGGCAGCCTGTTGTCCAAGGGATCGAGTGCCAGACGCATCATCGATTTCGCCCAGTCGATTGTGGGGCATTTGCCCGGCGGACTTCCGATGGCGGCGATCTTTGCGAGCATTATTTTCGCAGCAGTCAGCGGCAGTTCACCCGCGACCGTGGTGGCGATCGGATCGATCATGTTTGGCGCGATTGAGGAGGCCGGCTACCCCAAGCGCTACGCTATCGGCACGGTTTCGACCGCCGGGAGTCTGGGGATACTGATCCCTCCTTCGATCGTGATGATTGTCTACGGCGTGACCGCCGAGCAGAGCATCGGCAAGCTGTTTATGGCCGGGGTGATTCCGGGGATCATGATTGGGATCTTTATGATGGCGGTGACGTACGTCGGAGCGGTGCGCCTGGGATTCAAGCGCACCGAACCGGAGGCTTTTGGTGTACGGATGCGCAAGATGGGCGATGCGACCTGGGCGCTGATGACCATTGTCATCGTCATCGGCGGGATCTACGGCGGGATCTTCACCCCGACCGAGGCGGCCGCTGTAGCGGCGGTGTGGGCGTTTTTCGTCTCGATGTTTATCTATCGGGATATCGCATGGCGCGACATTTACCGTATCTTTCTCGAAGCGGCCAAAACCTCGGCGATGATCATGTTTATCATCGCCAACGCGATGCTGTTTGCCCATTTCCTGACACTGGAGAACGTGCCGCAGATGATCACGCAGGCGTTGACCGATGCGCACGTGGGGCCGATGATGTTTCTGCTGCTGGTGAACATCTTGCTGTTTTTTGCCGGGGATTTCATGGAACCCAGTGCGATCATCATGATCATGGTACCTCTCTTGTTGCCGGTGGCGATCTCGCTGGGGATCGATCCGATCCATTTCGGGATCATCATGACGATCAACATGGAGTTGGGGATGATCACGCCGCCTGTGGGGCTCAATCTCTTCGTTACAAGCGGGATCACCGGAGTGAGTCTGAAAGATGTCATTGTCTATTCGCTGCCGTGGAGCATGGCGATCTTGGCGGGGCTGCTGCTGGTGACGTATATTCCCATCATCTCGCTTTGGCTGCCCAATCTGATGTACGGTGGGTGATGGGGCAAGATGAGGCTTGGATAAAGAACGTGTTTTGACGTGCATCAACGTCGGGACACGGCGGATGTATTACAATGCATTATGCAGACAACCCGACAAACCGTTTTGATCACCGGAAGCAGCAGCGGCATGGGGCGGATCACCGCCCGGTGGCTCAGTAGCCGGGGTTATCGGGTCTATGCCGCTTCCCGCACCCCTGAAAAGCTCCACTCTCTTGCGACTAAGACCCTTCTTCCCCTTGCGCTGGATGTCACCGATCCCCAAAGCATCGCGCAGTGCCTGCCTCAGCTGGCGTCGGTGGATGTGCTGGTCAACAACGCCGGATATGGACTGGTCAGTACGGTCGAAGAGATGGACGAGGCGCAGATGAAGAAGCAGTTTGAGGTCAACCTTTTCGGGGCTCTGCGCATGGCGCAGGCGGTCATTCCCGGAATGCGTCGGCGCCGCCGGGGTGTGATCATCAACATCAGCTCATTCCTCGGCAAAGTCGGCCTGCCGCTGTTGACCCTCTACAACGCCAGCAAATATGCACTCGAAGGGGTGACCGATTCGCTGCGGTATGAGCTCGCCCCTTTTGGGATCCGCGTTCACTCGGTGATGCCCGGATTTTTCGATACGGAATTTGCCCGAAGCAACCTGGTGACCAATCCGGCGACCTTCTCTGCCGATTCGCCCTATGCTTCGATGGTGTCCGCTCTGGCACCGACGGTTGTCGAACAAATCAACCACGGAAATGACCCCGAGGAGGTCGCCCGATTGATCGGAAAAATCATCGCAGACCCGCATTTCCCGGCACGGGTAACTGCCGGGGACAAAGCAGCCAAATACATCCCGATGCGGCGCATCCTCAGCGACGAGGATTTTGAGCGGCGGGTACGGGAGTATTACGGTCTGGAGGAGGGGTGATGGAGAGTTTCTTCTTCGGTGTCGATCTCCAGCGATACCGGGATACGCTGCTGGATGCGGGATTGCGCCGGGTGGATGTCTCGAGCGGGCTGGTCTATCTCGATACCCCGATGCCGGTAACGACGCGCCTGGATCTGCATGACCGGGACCGGATGATCATGATGGTATTTGTCCGCGAGGGGAGGATCGCGATCACCGGCGAGGAAGTACAGGAGCGGATCGATGCCGGATCTATCGGCCTGTATGCCTCCCGGCGACAGGCCTGGACGATCAGGTTTGAAAAGGCAGAGGGGTTTGTCGTAATGGTGGCCGATTTTTTTCTCAAGCGCTATCTGGGGGGAGAGAGGGGTGTTTTGGAACGCTTTTACAGCATGATGGAGTCCGGAGGTGTTCTGCGATCCATTGCCCTGCATCCTCTCGATGCTCTGAGTCTTTATCTGATCGAGCGGATCACCCATGCGCCCTCCGATGAACCGATGCGGTCGTTGCGGGGAGAACACCGGGTGGTCGAACTGCTGCTCCATCGATTTGGGATGCATGACTTTCCTCCGGAAGATCTTGATGCCGATTCGCTGGCGATCGTTTCCCGGGCCAAAGCGATTCTGGAGCGGGAGTTTGCCGATCCGCCGACCATTGGACAGTTGGCACATCGGTGTGCTTTTTTAATGATACGGCGACCACCGAGATCTACACTCTTTCCCTACACGACGC
>CAYSQV010000188.1:0-2839 GCA_964433295.1 uncultured Nitratifractor sp.
CACAGAGAAAAGAGAGTCAAAGAGCTCAGCTGGGGCGATGTCGATGCGATGCAGATGGGGTTTTGATGAATCTTTTTGACCACACTTCTCCTAAAATAGGTGAAGAGTTCACCACGCTTCTGGAGCACAAAAACATCCGCATCGTCCGCATCGTCAGCTCGGACGATGTGGAGCCGACGGAGTATCTGCAAGAGGAGGATGAGTGGGTGGTGCTCATCGAGGGAAAAGCGACGCTGGAGGTGGACGGACAGGGTGTGACGCTGCATCGGGGCGAAAGCCTCTTCATCCCCGCGCAAACACCTCATGCAGTCACCTCGACACAGCACGGCACGGTATGGCTGGCGGTGCATATCGGGTGACATTGGCCCCGGATGAGAGGGGCGTGCACGCGGGTAAGCTCCTACACGTAATCCCTGTCTTCCAAACTCCGCGCATGGGGATTGTGCTCTATTTTTAACTCCATGTCGACTGGCTCCATCTGCGGCAGCGGCCGGTCGATCGGTACAGGGGAGGCGATGAGGGATTTGCGTGCTCCCTCCGGTCGATACACATACAGCGCGAAACCGTTCTCATGCAACCCCATCCGGGTCGCTGCGGCCACCGAATAGGTCGTCAGTACCGCATCGTCCGCACACACCGCCCGAACATCCTCGAACCACTCTCTGGTCCACAATAGCGGGTTTTTGGCCGGACTGAAAGCGTCTTGGTAGACGACATCTATCTGCGAATGAGCAGTGAGCAGTGAGCAGTGAGCAGAATGTTTGGTTTGGGGACTGCGCAGCAATTCACGCGCATCGCCCAGATATATATCGATACGGAACTGCTCATCTTCATAATATCCTGTTTGGCTGACTGTTTCGATCACCGGACGCAAATCATCAAACTCCGACGGATAGTCAAAAGTCACCAATGAACGCACCAATGCTTCATCAAACTCAGGAGAGAGGATGTGGACTCGGGTGGAGAGGTTTTCGCGACGGATGTAGTGCAGCGTCGCCAGGGTATTGTACCCCAGTCCGAAACAGACATCGAGGACGGTCAGCTTTTCCTTGCCCGACTGCAACATCAGAGCCGGGATGACATGCTTGGTCAACGACTCATGCAGGGCGCCGTCACGGGTAGAGTGGTAGCATTCATCGAATTCGGCCGAATAGAGGGTGGTCGAACCGTCTTGCGTAGCAACAACATGTTTATCGGAACGTTTTTGAGGATTGTACATGGGGCATTATAGCACAAGGCGGATCGTGGTCGAGAGGAGTTCCGTCGAATGGCCAGGGATCCTGAATCAGGTTCAGGATGACCGAGATCCGAGATCCGCTGTCATTCCGGACGTGATCCGGAATCCCCTCAATGGGTCGAAGAGGTCTTGAACTGAGTTCAGGATGATGATACGACCAGATCCCCCGGCATCAGAGCGCCAGATTTTTCTTGACTTTGAAGAAATAATAGACCGTTTTGTACTGGATATAAACCGTTGGCAACAGCCAGATAAAGTAGGCGATCGAGTACTTGTCAAGCATATGGGTAAAGACCAAACCGTAATGGACGAAAAACAGATAGAATACCGCCGATGCAACACCCGGACAGATCAGCGCCAGACTGGGAACCGACTGTTTTTTGCCGTATTCCCAGAAAATGAAGGTACGGAAATACTTGTTGCGCCGCATAATCGTATAACCGAGCTTGCCGAACAAAATCTGCCAGGAAATAATAAAGGTAGTCAGATAAAACAGGCTTGTGGGCGGCACTTCACTGTGAAAATGGTGCTCAAACCCCAGATCCAGTCGGACGAAGGTAATCCCCAGCAGGGTCAAAATAGGGATCATGATCCACAGCGTCGGCGATGCTTCCGGTGCAACACCGCTTTCGAACATGCTTTTAAATCCAAGGGTTAGCTTGATCAGGATCAGCAATACCGCAATGGAGGAGAAGAAGATCGCCCCGATGTTGCCGGCTACCTCAACCCACAGCGTCTTGCTCATCGCCGCAGAAGCCGAAAAACCAACCCCCACCATCACGTACGCAAAGATCGAGAGCATCTGTGCGAGGGAGTTGTTGTTGGCAAGATCAAATTCGCCATGCGCCATGATCCGGCCGAAATACTCCAGAAATATTTTACTCACATAATACCCCAAAATGGCAAAAGCGATCACCGCGCCGGGGAACATGTATTCCACATAATCCCATAGATGCGGGATGATCAGAGCAAACAGGATAAAAAAGACATTGACACTCATCGCCAAAGTCAGGGGAATCGCGAAGAGCTGCACCTCGTTGTTGCTTGTGCGCATCGCTTCGTAAGCCTCTGTGTGCTTATACTTCGCAAACTCTTTGGTATTCCAGATCAGCAGTTTGATGTGATAAAAGGTCGCAATGAAGAACAAAACATATATCACGCCAACCAGCCAGGCCATGGGTCCGCCTTTCATCAGAACGGGATAGGTCTGATCAAACGTAATCATCGGCACACCTTTGTGAGGTACCACGAAGTTGATCCAGACAAAAAATGAGACAGCCAGACCACCCGGTCCCAGAGCCGCCAGCCAGTAGAGTGGGTTGTACGCAGGGCGTTTTTCCATTGTGTATCCTTTGTGTTTAAGATGTCGAAATGATAGGGAAGAAATGCGAACGTTTGATTCGCATGCCATAAAATGACCTCCCCAAATCAGATAAAAAAACTCAGAATTATACACCAGGAATATTAATTTAGTATTACTTCAAAAATCTTATCAAATATTATATGCTGAAGTTATATTTATGATAGTTTGTTCTTATCAATAACCTACTTCATCAAGCTCTTTAAACTTAAACGCCTCGATAATCTCCTCTATTGTCTCTT
>CAYSQV010000189.1:0-2811 GCA_964433295.1 uncultured Nitratifractor sp.
GCCGGCCCTGCGAACCACCCGCAAAGCCCTCCACGCCACCACCCCCACCCTCGTCCATGAGGAGTCGCGGCTCCTCTTTTCCCCACCGTCTTCTCTGCCGCCGATGCCTGAGGAGGGGAGCCCAGTCACAGCCCTGGATGCCCGCGCGCCGTTAGGCAAATGGGGACCCGTCATCCGCCGGGAGCGTACCCGCCCCTTCCGACGGAGCTCCCCCCGTGCCCGAGCCCGCCGTCGCCAACTCACCGTCGCCATTCCGCGCGCACTCAATGTCTATGCGATCGCTCCGTTTTTGCGGACCTATCTTGCGGCGCTGGGTGTAGATCTTGCGCGGCGCGGTTTTTCCGAAATTTCCAGCGAAGAGATGTTTCTCGAAGGCTCCAAATACGGTTCGGTCGACGCCTGCTACCCCGCCAAAGTCTCTCAGGCGCATGTCCACACCCTCCTGTTTGCACCCAAATTTGTCCGCAAACAGATCGATTATCTCTGGTTTCCGGCCGTTGTCTCCGTCGCAAATTTTCTCCGCCACACTATGGACAACAAAGCCTGTCCTATTGTCAGTGGCACCCCCCGAGTGGTTTACAGCGCCTTGACCAAAGAGCGCGATCTCTTCGCCCGGGCCGGGGTCGAGTATGTTGACGATTCGCTCAACATGGATGAGACTCCTCTGTTGACACAGCAGCTTTACACCACATGGCACCGGCGTCTGGAGATCACCGAGGATGAGAATCGGTGGGCGATCGGACAGGGATTGACGGCTTTGGAGAGTGTCCACAGCGATCTGCGCTCACGGGGCCGAACAATCCTCGATCATGCCGAGCAGAAGGGCGAAGTGGTCCTGCTCATGATCGGGCGCCCCTACCACACCGATCCCGGACTCAATCACGATGTACTCGACCAGTTTCAGGCACTGGGGTTCAAAGCCCTTTCAATGAATGCCCTGCCCAAAGATCCTGAGTGGCTTGCGCGGTGGTTTGGGGAAGATATCCGCCGGGGTATCATTGCCGATCCGTTTGACATCCGTGATGTCTGGCCCGAGAACTACTCAGCCAACTCCGCCCAGAAAGTCTGGGCGGCCAAGCTTGCCGCCCGTCACCCCAATCTCGCCGTACTTGATCTGAGCTCATTCAAGTGTGGGCATGATGCTCCCACGTATGGTATCATCGACCGGATACTTGGAGCTTCCCGTACTCCCCATCTCACCCTGCACGACATCGATGCCAACAAACCCGGCGGCTCCATCGCGATCCGGGTCAAGACCTTCGCGTATGCGCTGGAGGAATACGGACGGACATTGCAAATGAGGGATGATACATGAAACCTGAGAAACCAGAACACCGGATGCCTGCCTGCTCCACGGCCGCCCCTCAGTCGGTCGGTGCTGATCTGGCGTATGTTGGCAAAGCACCCGGGCAGTGGCAGGATGCCCCTCCCCCCATCGCCTATGCACCGCTGGAGGAGTGCGTAATTCTTTTTGGCGGTCTGACGATCCTGCAGGATCGGCTGGTCGAAGCGGCTCTGCAGGCGTTTGACGGACGATATGTCGCTCTGCCCAATCCCGATCACGAGGCCTTCCGCATTGGAAAGGCCTACGGCAACCGCGGCCAGTGCAACCCCACTTACTACACATCCGGCAACCTCATCAAATACCTGCAGGCTCGGGAAAAAGAGGGGATGAGCCGTGACGAGATCGTCCGGCGGTATGTCTTTGTTACGGCCAGCGGATGCGGACCGTGTCGATTTGGGATGTACGTGACCGAATACCGCAAAGCCCTCCGTGATGCCGGTTTTGACGGACTCCGTATCGAGAGCTTCGAACAGCAAAAAGGGATCTTCCAGTCGGGTATCAAACAAGTCATCCCTCTCTCGCCCCGCTTTTTCATCTCCATCGCCAAAGCGGTGGTGCTGGGGGACATTATCAATCTTATGGGCTACCAAATGCGCCCATACGAGATCGAACCCGGCAGCGTGGATGCGGCCATGGATGCAGCCCGAGACATTCTCGCCGATGCCCTGGCAAACCGACGCAATCTTACCCGGGCCATGCACCGATGTCGCCCTCTCTTTGCAGGCATTCGCCTCGATCGCAGCCGCCGGAAACCGCGTGTGGTAGTCATGGGTGAATTCTGGGCCGCGATGACCGAAGGAGATGGCAACTACGGTCTGCACCGTTTCCTGGAAGCTGAAGGGGCCGAGGTATTCCCCCAGTTGCTGGTCAACCGCCTGCTTTTGAGCATCCGGGAAGCCGAACATGCTCTGGACAAACGGCGGTTTCTCCCCGATCCCGATCGTCCCCGTCTGGATCTCTCTGTGCCCCGGGAGCGCTTTTTGATCCGTCTCGCCCGTGGGGCGGTCCGGGGCTTTTTCAGCCTTTACGGGCATGCCATTGGGCTGCAGGATTATCGGCTGCCGGATATGGACAAACTCTATCGGCTTGCCCGTCACTACTATCCGGTCGATTCCGACGGAGGGGAAGGACACATGGAAGTCGCCCACCTCATCGAAGTGATTGAAGAGGAATTTGCCCAGCTGGTGATCTCGGTCAAACCCTTTGGCTGCATGCCCTCTTCTGGCGTATCCGACGGCATTCAGACCCTCATCACCGCCCGATACCCCCAGGCCAATTTCCTCTCCATTGAAACTTCCGGAGAAGGGGCCGCCAATTTCCACAGCCGCGTGCAAATGGCCCTGTTCAAAGCCAAAGAGAAGGTCAAGGCAAAGGGGTAAACCTCACCACCCCGCCATTCCGGACAAAAGCCCTTCTCCCTTCAATGCGCAACACTCAACACTCTTTCGATAAAATACCCCCAAAAT
>CAYSQV010000190.1:0-2760 GCA_964433295.1 uncultured Nitratifractor sp.
CAGGTCAAGCTCGGTCTTGACCCCACCGCACCCGATCTCCATCTGGGGCACACGGTCATTCTCCAAAAATTACGTGTTTTCCAGAAACACGGTGCGATCATTCAGCTGTTGATCGGAGATTTCACAGCCATGGTCGGGGATCCCACGGGCAAAAACGAGACCCGCAAAGTCCTCGACCGTGCGACGGTCAAAGCCAACGCCCAAACTTATCAGGAGCAGGTGTTCAAGATTCTCGATCCGGCCAAGACCGAACTGATGTTCAACTCCACCTGGCTTGATGCACTGGGAGCCGACGGGATGATCCGGCTGACCGCACAGTACAATGTCGCGCGGATGCTGGAGCGGGATGATTTCGAAAAGCGCTACAAAGCGGGCCAGAGCATTGCGGTGAGCGAATTTCTCTATCCGCTGCTGCAGGGATACGACAGCGTGGCGATGCGATGCGACATTGAGCTGGGGGGGACCGATCAGAAGTTCAATCTCCTGATGGGCCGCCACCTCCAGCGGGCGTATGAAGTGGGCAAAGAACAGGCGGTGCTGATGATGCCGATCCTCGAAGGGCTCGACGGCGTGCAGAAGATGTCCAAGAGTCTGGGCAACTACATCGGGATCGCCGAATCCCCCAAGGACATTTACGCCAAGGTCCTCTCGATCAGCGATGAGCTGATGTGGCGCTATTATGAGCTGCTCAGCGATCGTTCGCTGACGGAGATCAATGCCTTGAAACAGAGGGTCAAAACAGGAGACCTGCATCCCAAAAAGGCCAAAGAGATGCTCGCACTTGAGCTGACCGGGCGCTTTCATGATGCTTCGGCAGCCGAGGCGGCCAAAGCGGAGTTTGACAAGGTTTTCGCCGGTCATCAGCTTCCGACCGATATTCCTGAGTTTGAGGCACCGGAGGGGATATGGATCTGCAAAGCGCTGGTTGATGCCGGTCTGGAGCCTTCGACCTCGCAGGCACGTCGGGACATCAAACAAAACGCCGTCAGCATCGACCAGAAGAAGATCAGCGATGAGAAGCTCAATCTTGAGGCCGGAGAGTATATCCTTCAGGTGGGCAAACGCAAATTTGCAAAAATAAAGGTAGGGTAGGCCTATGGCATTCCAAAGTTTCAAAATCGGGAAATACACGATCGAAAAGCCGATCATTCAGGGAGGTATGGGAGTCGGTATCTCCTGGGATCGGCTGGCCGGAACGGTGAGCAAGGAGGGGGGACTGGGCGTGATCAGCTCGGTCGGGACCGGTGTGTACGAGAATCGTGCCTATGTGGAGAGGATGCTCGAAGACGGCCGCCCCTACGAAGCGGAGAATTTTCATTCACGCAAGGCGCTGTTTACGATCTTTGAGCGGGCGCGTGAGATCTGCGGTGATGCGCCTTTGGCGTGCAATATCCTCTACGCAATGAACGACTACGATCGTGTGGTGCGGGATGCCTGTGATGCCGGAGCCGACATGATCATCACCGGTGCGGGCCTTCCGCTGACACTGCCCGAAGCGGCCAAAGATTTCCCCGATGTGGCGTTGGTGCCTATCGTCTCGACGGCTAAAGCGCTGCGGATCCTCTGCCGCCGCTGGGAGAAGACCCACGGCCGCCTGCCCGATGCGGTAATCGTCGAAGGACCGCTCAGCGGCGGTCATCAGGGCTTCAAGCACGATGAGTGTTTTCTCGAGGAGAATCAGCTGGAAAACCTGATCCCTCCTGTTGTGGAAGAGGCCAAAAAGTGGGGAGATATTCCAGTGATCGCCGCCGGTGGAATCTGGGACCATGACGACATTCAGAAGATGATGGATCTGGGCGCGGTGGGGGTGCAGATGGGGACCCGCTTCATCGGGACACACGAGTGCGATGCCAGCGACACGTTCAAGCAGATCATCCTCGATGCGACCGAAGATCAGATCAAACTGGTCAAATCCCCCGTCGGTTACCCTGCACGCAGCGTGCAGACCAATCTCCAGAAGATGATCGAAGAGGGGACCGCCCCCAAAGTCAAATGTATCTCCAACTGCGTCGCACCGTGCCATCGGGGCGAAGAGGCCAAACAGGTCGGGTATTGTATCGCCGATCGTCTCAGTGATGCCGCCGACGGTATAGCGGAAACGGGGCTTTTCTTCACCGGCTCCAACGGCTACCGTCTCAACGAAATCATCAGCGTGCATGAGTTGATGAACAAGTTGATGGAGGGGGAAGAGTAGGTGGTGATGCTGCGGCGTATATTGCTGGGGATGATTGCGTCGGTGCTGCCGATGCTGGTCGCGGCCAATACCCTGACCAAAGCCTATGTGCGCAAGGATCGCCTGTTGCTTGAATTTGCCCAGGCGGTCGACCCGGAGTCGTTCCATACGTTTCGACTGGTCAAATCCGGGTCGGTACGCTATGTCTTTGACCTGAAAGATACCCGTCTGGGATCGGCGCGCGTGCCTTTGGGACTGCACCACCCCGGGGTACGTTCGTTTCGGATATCCCAGTACCGTCCCCATACTGTGCGGATCGTGGTCGAAACCCCCAAGCCGTATCGGATGATCCATGGAAGGTGGGGGGAGCGTACCTACGGGATCGTGCTGCCTTATACGCCCGCAGATGTCCATACGATCGGGAAACTCTTTGCCGATGTTGCGACCAAAAAGAGCGATACAGTTGCTGTCGCAAACCGGACCCAACTCCCATCCAGGACCCATACGACCAAAAGAGCCCAGGCACAACGGGTTACGCCGCATAGACCGGTTCTCCAACCACCCCGTCGCCGATACACGGTGATCCT
>CAYSQV010000191.1:0-2757 GCA_964433295.1 uncultured Nitratifractor sp.
ATTGGCAAAGTCGCTTCTGCCGATCACTTCGGTGGTGATCTTTTTCTCAAACGGCGTACTCTCGATCAAGCTGACATCCAGCAGCTCGCTCTCCATCATCGCCTGAGTACGGGGGATAGGCGTGGCTGAGAATTGAAGATAGTGGGGCTTGAGCGAGAGATCTGAACCCTGAACTTTTGCTTCCAGCATCTGCCTCTGCTTCGTACCAAATCTATGTTGCTCATCCACCATCACCAAAGGAGCAGCAGACAGATCCTCAAGATAGAGCAGCGCATGAGTACCTATGACAAAATCTGCATCCTTGTAATCCCCTTCTTTTTTGCTGTGCATCACAAGAGCCATTTTGACCGATGAGGGGAGATATTTTTGGGCTTCCTCATACAACTGAATTGCCAGCAGTGATGTGGGCGCCATCAAAATGCTCTTGTGAGGCAACGCCATCATCGCAGCAGCGAGGATCACCATGGTCTTGCCCGAACCCACATCACCGACGATCATCCTGCGGGCAGCCTTGTCTTTGCGGGCCAGATCCTTTCGGATGGCGGCGATCGTTCGGTTCTGATCGTCCGTCAGCGCAAAAGGCAATTCCGACACAAACGGTTCGATCTCCCCGGATAATGCTGCTATCGCCGGATAGTCATGCCGCTTGGATCGAAGTTTGCGAAGGTGATTGTAAGCTTCGACAGACTTGAGTGTCGGGATATATTCTGACTTGATCGTGCCCTTCTCGTACACCTCCTCGATGCTTTTGGGAAAATGCAGATGGAGCAATGTGGCTACTTCACGGCTCTCCAGCCCTTCATTATAGAGATTGCGCTCGGTAACATAGTTGGCGATGAGTTCGCGCATCTGACTCTCCTGGAGCCTGGTTTTGTATTTGGGGGTAAGCATACCGACCGTTTTGATGGCGCGGGGCTGCGGGATCTGAAGGTGGCCGCGGTACTCCTCCAGCCGCCCCTGAATAATCAGGCGTTCGCCCACTTTGAAGGTGGCATAGTGGTACGGCGTAGCACGAAAAAAGGTCGCGCTGACCTTGCGCCTGAAACGGGGAAGATCAAAGCGAACCCTCAGCTTGCCCCCGTGCATCCCCATCGCCTCCACCGTCGCTTCCACCGTCACGGTCGCGCCCACCTCCAATGTCTGCGAAAGGGTGGTGTCGTTGTAGCCGGATGGCACAAGCAGTGCCAGATCGAGCAGGGTTTGTATTTTGAGTTTACGAAAGAGTTTTTTGGCCTCATCGGTTTGCATGAGGTATTATAGCAAACGATCCGGATAGTAGAAAAAAATATGTCAAATTGTCATATTTTTATTGTCCGACCATATGAAAAGCAGCCACCGGAGAGGGCATCCACAAGGGGAGCCCTACGGGGTTTGTTGTGTCACCACACTGAAGCTCAGCTTTTCGATCTCACTGTGCTCTGCGATGAAGCGGTTGACTTCATCAAGACGCATCGCTTCGATCTCTTCCAGCTCTTTGATCGAAGCATCGAGCGGTTTGCCCGCATAAAAGTCATTGAAAGCGCGTCCCAATCGCTGCTGCAGGGTTTCGTTGCGCAGCGGCTCACTGCCCAGCAGAAACCGTTTGGCCCCTTCAAGCTCTTTGGCGGTGATACCGTCACGGACAAAACGCGCCACTTCACTGCGCACCACGTCAATTGCCTCACTCTCACTCTCCAGTTTGGTCTGAAGATGCCCGGTAAAATAGCTGGCGGAGCGGTTGAGGGCAAACCGCCCATAAGCCGAATAGGCCAGCCCCCGCCTAACCCGGATCTCCTCCATCAGCCGACTGCCAAATCCGCTGCTTCCCAGCACAAACCCGGCTACTTTGGCCACGACACTCTCCTTGCTCTCATAAGCGACATCAAACGGTGATCCAAAATAGACATAGGCCTGATCGGTCGACGCAAACATCCGCTTGGTACGCGAATCGGGCGCGGCATCAAAATGGGCGATGGGCTGCACGGAAGTCTGCCTCAACGGCGCGATCGCCCGACGCACATACCCCTCGGCCTGCTCAAACGTCATGTCCCCGCCGACAATGACCACAAGAGTGTACAAACTCACAAAGGTAGTCAAATGCACCAGCACATCTTCCAGCTCCATCTTGTTCACCGTCTCAAGCGTCCCGTCAATCGGATCGGCCAGCGGTGTCCCTTCGAACAGGAGGCGCGCGAGACCGATATTGGCCTGATAATCATAATCGCTCTGCTTTTGTGTTAGCTTGCCAACGGTCTGCGTCTGGACTTTTGCGAACGCTTCCAGGGTGAGATTGGGATCACCCAGCAATTCCGCCATCAACCCGACACCGTCATCGAACGATGCCATCAGACTGCTCAACTCCACGACGAAGGTTTCTCGCCCCGCATGCGCACTCAGGCTCACCGCCCGGGATTCGAGCCGTTCGGCAAACGCCTCTGCACCCCCTTTGCGGGTGCCTTCTCCCAGCAATCGAGCCGACATTCTTGCGACCCCGGGCAGTGCATCATTCAGCGCCCCTCCGTTCTCGAATACAAGCTGCATCGTCCCCAGCGGCAGATAGGTGTCGCGTTCGAAAATCACCGGGATATCGATGCCGTATACGTTGATATGGTGAAGTTGTGCGGACATGGTTTTCCTTTGATACTGTATTTAATATATGCGCTGCCGGGCAAAGCATCTCCTCTTTTATGAGGCTTTATTCAGGATAGGACCGTTCCAATATCTCGTATGCTGTGTTGCGGTTGGCGGGTTTCTCCGCTAGATCGGAGATGAGTGTGA
>CAYSQV010000192.1:0-620 GCA_964433295.1 uncultured Nitratifractor sp.
CGTTCAGCCACACGCAGGCTGAGCAGTGGATCCCCTCGATGATGAGGTTGATCTCGCTGAATCCATCCGGAGTGGTGCGAATGTATTTTTTGCGGAAGCCCTCCAGATCGAAACGTTCCAGATCGTCGTTGGCTTTGGTGGTAGCAGGGTTGAGTTTTTGGTTGCCCAATTTGTCGTAGAAGCTGTCCAGGCCGTCGGCTTTGAGCAGGTGATAGACCCCCTGGCACCCTTTGCAGCAGAAGTAGAGGGTCTGGTCCCCCTCATGCTCAGTGATCATCACTGATTCGTCAAACTCAAGCTGACAATGGGTGCACGGGACTAGGGCCACGGGGAACTCCGAAGGTAAATTTAGGGTGTTATTTTAGCGTAATTGTCTGAGGGTTGTCGGAGGGATGCATCCAACAAGCTTTTACCCATAGAAAATCACCAAGAGTGCCATATGTTGTGGATCCATATACACCCCGCTGCGTATCGATTGAGATCACGACAACGCATACCCGATCGTAGAGATCACCAATGCATTGAGCAGTCCGGCGGCCAGTCCGGCCAGTACATCGTCCAGCATTACGCCGGCTCCACCAGGGAGATTGCGGTCGATCCAGCCGATCGTGGAGGGCTTC
>CAYSQV010000192.1:630-2756 GCA_964433295.1 uncultured Nitratifractor sp.
GGAGACAAAACTCAGTGCGATCCCAAGCGGTATCGCCCAGGAGGTGTGGAGAGTGGAGACGCTGTAATGGGTGATCACCATGGTCAGCCACACCCCGGCGGTCTCGTCGATGACGATGATCTGATGGTCGTGCAGGCCCGTTGATCGTTCGTATTTGTTCACCTCGAAGATCCCGATGACGGTGATCGCTACGGTCGCCATGAGCAACGATTCGACACCGATGTAGTGGGCGATAAGCCAGCCCAGAGGGATCGAGGCAAGGGTTCCTGCGGTTCCCGGCGCCCTGGGGCTGAGTCCGGAACCAAAAAAGGTAAGGAAGAGTGTTTGCAATGACATAGTGGCTCCTAAGTGAGAGAGGATGTCTGATAGAGTTCCATCAGTTTGACATAGAATTGTTCATCGGTCTTATGTTCGAGCAGTCCGGAGCTGGGCATAAGCGAATAGTAGAGATCCTGCAGATTGTCAAATCGATCCGGGAACAGTGAGGCGATGATGCTCGCGGAGATCTCTTTGCGGACGAGGATGGTGGGGGGGAGGATCCCCTGCTGGATCAGTTTGAGGATTGCTTCGGAGCGGTAATGGATATGATGGTGCTGCCCGTGGGGGCAAGTGAAAGTACTGACCAGGGTCTTGCAGGTGTCGCAATAGACATACTCGTCCATGGTATCGATCTTGATTCCCAACCCATCCAGTGTATCGAAAATGGTGCTGAGACGGTTGCGGTCGTAGTAGAGTCCCAGACCGGCATGGTTTTTGCCGATGAGCAATTCGTTGCAGCCGCTGTTCTTGGCCAGGAGCGCTTCGAGGATCAGTTCGTTGTATCCGGCGAAAATGTAGGTATTCTCGAACGGGACGATGAGAACCTTGTTTTTGGGAAGAAAGCCGTCAACAAAAGTGCTGAGGGCCTTTTGGCGTATGTCGTAGCGCAGACCCGAATCGGTGAAGGGTTTGCGCAAAAAGAGAATCACCAGGTCGGCGTCACTGGCGGCCTGGCGGATCATCCGTTCGTGCGCACGGTTGAGCGGGTTGGCCGCCAGCATCATCGAGCTGATCTTGCGGGCACCGGTACGCTGAATGGTCTGACGGATGCGGCGCAAGGTGTCCTGGATCAGGGGATAATTGACCACATACGTACCGTAGATCGAAAGACTGCCCAGTCGGCGCATGGTGTTTTTGACCCCAGGGTGGGCGGGATCGCTGGTACCGTAGATGTTCATGAGCCTTTGTTGCTGATCGATCTCAAAAACATCCTCGACGGTCATTTCGCCCACTTTTTTTCTCTCAGAGATCAGGTCAACTGTTTCGCCCTTTTGCAGGGACCGGATGGTGGTCTGGTTCCGTTTGCCTGCCGGAGCGAAGAGGAGAGAAAAAGGGAACGGAACCCCCTGATACTGATGCGTTCTGTCGACCTCCTCGGCTTCAGCCTGACTCATCAGCCCTGTCACGGGCGCAAGCAGCCCCTCCTGGATAAGGGCCAGGGTCGAGAGTGCTTCGGCGTCGATGTAGATCGATCTATTTTTTCTTGAAGAGGTCATATTTTTTCCTTTTTTCCCACAGGCTTTTGCGAGAGATACCAAGTTTTTTGCTCAGTTCGGTATCGGGGAGTTTGTATTGAAAGTTTCTGACGATGTGCTGGATGTATTCGTCGATGGTGAGGATCTCATTCTGGTCGTAGAGTTTGTTCTGGGGGTGGACGGTGCGAATCTCAAAAGGCGCGTCTTCGTTCGGCGTTGTGGTCGTCAAGAGGAATTCTTTGCCTTTGAGGCGCGAGAAGAGCTCTTCTCTTTCCGGTTTTTTGAGTTTTTCGAGATGGGTGATGTAGGCGATGGTCTGTGTGTTGAGGGATGCGACTTTCTGTTTCCAGTTGCTGTTTTCGAGGGAGATGTAGATCAGTGGAAGCTCGTAGGTTTGACTGACCTCAAGAGCCAGTTTGTCGGCAGCCCGTTGATAATTGGTATACAGGATGACAGGGAGGGTGATTTTGTCCGGAGCCAGACCATGTTCGATCTGCCGAAGAAGGTCCTGAATATACTCTTCGTAGAATGTATTGTTTTTTTCGAGCAGGCAAACGGTACGATGGTGCTCGATCTTTCGCAGCAGATCTTCGATCATGAAGGGCTTGACGA
>CAYSQV010000193.1:0-2714 GCA_964433295.1 uncultured Nitratifractor sp.
GCCGATCGAACTTCTGAATCTGCTTGCGCACCGAAGAGGCTTTGGACTGCTTGGCCTGGGCGAGTTTGCGGGCGTGGCGTTTGCGGTGGTTTTCGATGAGGATGGAGTCGATGTCGACATCATCGACCATCGACCATCGACCATCGACCATCGTTCGCGGCGGCAGCGGCATCAGCTCCACTCCCGGGCGGATCACCCGGAAAGAGCTCTGGGCATCGATGTGGCGCAGGGCTTCGATGATGACATTGTTTTCATCCAACAAGATCGCATTGGTGTTTTTGCCGGTAAATTCAAACTGCAATGCAATACGCTGATCCTTGTAGTCGCTCTTGGGAGCCAGATCGATGCGCAGAACCCGGTCGTCGTTGACCACCTGTACGTCGAGGATTCTTGCCGAGGAGACGAGGGTGTGCAGCAGGGTGTCGAAGGGGGCGTTGTAGCCCTGCAGAGGGCGCTGGGAAGGGGCGAGGTAGACCATGCTGTGGCCGCGGGTCATATCAAAAAAGAGTGAGCAGTGAGCAGTGAGCAGTGAGCAGTTATTCTTGTCTGTATTAAATGGGGTCAGATCCCTATCACCTTGAACCCCACCACCCTTGATCGCCAATTCGATGACGTTATCTTCTACGCGTCGGGCGCGGGTGATGTAGGTGAAGGTTTTGAGCCGTTGGGCGAGGGCGTAGAGGTGTTCGAGTTTCATAGGAGATCTTTAATTCGTGTTATGTGCTACGTGTTATGTGTTACGATTGATTAGCGAATTATATCCAAAAAATCGTAGCACATAGCACATAACACGCAGCACGAAAAAATTTTTGCTATAATCGCGACAACAATTACACAAGGATACCATTATGGGACAGACCATAACCGAGAAGATTTTTTCCGAACATGCCGGACGCGAAGTGCGTGCCGGGGAGATCGTGCGAGTGCCGATCGATATGACCATTGGCAACGACATCACCACTCCTATCTCCATTAAGGCTTTTGATGAGAGCGGGGCTAAGAAGCTGGCCAATCCGGACGGATTTGCGATCGTGATGGATCATTATATCCCCGCCAAGGACATTGCCAGCGCCAATCAGGCCAAGATCAGCCGTGATTTTGCCTACAGGCACGATCTGAAGTATTTCTTTGACGAGAAAGACATGGGGATCGAGCACGCTTTGTTGCCTGAGAAGGGGCTTGTGATCCCAGGGGATGTGATCATCGGAGCAGACAGCCACACCTGTACCCACGGGGCGTTGGGGGCGTTTGCTACGGGCATGGGGAGTACCGACATTAGCTTTGCGATCATTACCGGAGGCAACTGGTTCAAGGTGCCAGAAAGCATCAAAGTAGAACTGGTTGGCCGACCGGGCAAACACGTCTACGGCAAAGACATCATCCTCGAGCTGATCCGCCGTCTTGGGGTCGACGGGGCGCTGTATAAAGCGATCGAGTTTACCGGCGAGGGGGTAGCGCATCTGGACATGAGCGACCGCTTCAGTATGTGTAATATGGCGATCGAGGCTGGAGCCAAGAACGGTATCTTTGCTGTCGATGAGATCACCACCACGTGGCTTGATCAGATCGCCAAAAACAACGGCGGACTGCGCAGCGAGCCCAAACTCCACTACTCCGATCCCGATGCGGTGTACGCGCAGGTGGTCACTATCGATCTTGACAAGCTTGCTCCCGTGGTAGCATATCCGTTTTTGCCAAGCAACGGCAAGAGCATCGATGAGGCCAAAAGTGACGAGATAGAGATCGATCAAGTGATGATAGGCAGCTGCACCAACGGACGCATCGAAGATCTTCGTATAGCTGCCCAGATCGTCCGGGGCAAGAGAGTCGCCCGCCGCACCCGAATGATCGTCACTCCGGCCACTCAGAAGATATTTCTCCAGGCCCAAAAAGAGGGGCTCATCGAGGCACTCGTGGAGGCCGGAGCGGTCGTGAGCAACCCCACCTGCGGCGCGTGTCTGGGTGGCTACATGGGGATCCTTGGTGACGGGGAGAAATGTGTCGCCACCACCAACCGCAACTTTGTGGGCCGCATGGGGGCGAGAACCTCCGAGATTTATTTGGCCAACTCCGCCGTAGCGGCTGCGAGCGCGATCGCCGGACGTTTGGTCGATCCGAGGGAGTTGTGAAAACCTACACCTACACCTTCACCGTTCCCTCTTCGGCGATCGATTTCAACGGGCACGTCAACAACGTCACCTATCTGCAGTGGATGATGGAAGCGGCCTCCGCGCATGCGCAATCGGTTGGGATGGGGTTTGAGCAATGCATGGAACATGGCGGCACCTGGGTAGCCAAATCCCACCATATTGAGTACAAAAACCCTGCCTTTGAAGGGGAGGAGCTTCGGATGACGACCTGGGTCGAGACAATCGGCAAAATCACCTCGGATCGCCGCTATGAACTGCACAAAATCTCGGACGGTTCTTTGGTCTGTGAGGGGAGAACCGAATGGGTTTTTGTCGACAAAGAGCGGATGCGTCCGATGCGAATTCCTGCTTCCGTACGCGGGGCGTTTGAAGGCTGACTCTTTGTTTTGACTTTTTTTGGATATAATCGCCACAATATAATGTTTCGAAGGCGAGATGAGTTGAATAGATTTTTCCTTACTTCTTTTTTGTTGTTTGCTTTGTCTGTTCTTTTGCAGGCAAAGGGTACATCTGCCGGTACCTCTATCTCCAACCAGGCTCAGATTGACTATATCGTCGGAGGTA
>CAYSQV010000194.1:0-2666 GCA_964433295.1 uncultured Nitratifractor sp.
GCAGATCAAGTCTTTTAAATTGAGAATTTATCTCATGTTCTCTTTTCTCGTGGGGGCACTCTGCTTTTTTTCCGGCTATTTTATCTATGTCAAGTATCGGGCCCATCAGGAAGCCTCCACGCAGGTACTTTCGGCAAAAATGGGCGAATCGGTCAGCATGTTCATCCACGCGCTGCAGATCGAGCGCGGTCTCAGTGCCGGCTACATCTCCGCGGAGAGCAGCGGTCCGAGCTATGCATTCTTGAGCAAACACTATCACAAGACCGATGCGAAGCGGGAGGATTTCCTGAAATACGCACGGCTGAAAACCCGCGAGAGCGCACATCTACGTCGAATGCTCCTGCAATACAACCTCCCTCACTTCCGGCACATTCGACAGGAGCTTGATCGTCTTGTGTCTGTCCGGGAGCAGGTCAAAAAGCGGCAGATTGGGTTCAAGGAGGTGATTGACTACTACCGGACGCTTGTCGATGAACTGCTCGATGTCTATTACGGTCTGTTGTGGTTGACCGATACGCAGCACGGATACGGTACCGACAACTATCGCCTGGAACTGATCAAGGAAAACGCCGGTCTGGAACGGGCATACATCTATCATCAGCTCCTCTCCCGACGGTTTGATCCACAGGAGGTCGCTACCATACGGCATCTGATCGTGAAACAGCAGGAAGATACGGTGATTTTGCTGAACAACATGACCCCAAAGGCGCGGAAATGTTTTCGGAAGATTGTCTGGGAGTCGACCTACCGGGAAGTGACCGAATTTGAAAAGGCCTTTTTCGCCTACGATAAGAACTACCGGGATGCGGCCTATTGGTTTCAGATCAGTACGAAACACATTGATGAGCTGGAGCGTTTTTCGATCGAGACGACCCACCGTCAGATCTTTGCGGTTGCCAAGACCATGCGTAAAGCCCGCAACCACCTTTATGGGGTCGCGTTGTTTGGCCTGATTGCGCTGGGGGTATTTGTGCTGCTGTTTTATCTGCTGAACCGCCTGCTGAACCAAACAGAAACACTGATCGAAGATCTTCGGATCGCCTCGTTCGCGTTTGATTCACACGAAGCGATGGCAATCACCGATGCGCAGGGAACGATCCTGAAAGTCAACAACGCATTTAGCCGGATTACCGGTTACACTGCGGAGGAGGTCGTTGGAAAAAATCCCCGCATTCTCAAATCCGGCAACCATTCCGATGCCTTCTACGAAAACATGTGGCGAATGCTGTCTGAGTCGGGACAATGGCGCGGGGATATCTACAACAAACGCAAAAACGGAGAAATCTATCCGGAACAGCTGATCATCACCGCCATCAAAAACGAAGAGGGGGTCACGACCCATTATCTCTCCCAGTTTCTGGATGTGACCGAGCTCAAGCGGGCCGAAGCCGAAGCCCGGCATCAATCTCTGCATGATTTTCTGACCGGTCTGCCCAACCGAAAGTCGATGGTCCAAAAGCTCAAAGAGGAGCTGGCCCGCACCCAGCGGCATCACTTTTTTGATGCCTTTTTGTTCATCGATCTGGATAACTTCAAAAAAGTCAATGACGTGTACGGTCACAACCTCGGGGATCAGCTCCTGGTCCAGGTGGCCGAACGTATTCGTCAAAACATTCGCCAGGAGGACTTTGTGGCGCGCATCAGCGGGGATGAGTTTTGCGTGATACTGACCGACATCGGCGGGAAGGAAGAGGAGGCTGTCTCTGCGACACGGATGGCCTGCAACAATCTGCTTGCCAGTCTCGATGCCCCTTTTGTGATCGGGAATGTCTCGCTCAATACCGGTGTTTCGATCGGAATCAAGATATTCCCCGATCACATCCGGAGCACAGAAGAGGTGATCAAGAGTGCTGATACTGCCATGTATCAGGCCAAGACACAGGGGAAAAACCGTTTCGTATTCTTCGATACCAAGATTGAACGGCGTGTTCAGGAGCTGGCGGAGCTTGAAAACGAACTCAAGGGGGTCATGGAGCGCAGGGAGCTTGCCTTCTATTTTCAGCCCAAAGTCGATATCCGAACCGATCGGATCACCGGGGCGGAGCTTCTGGTCCGATGGCACCATCCCCGACGGGGCATTCTGTATCCCGCCACTTTCCTCGATGCGCTGAAAAATATCTCGATGATGCCGCGTCTGAGCGAGCAGGCGCTGGAGACAGCCTGCCGTTTCCTTGTCGATCATCAGTCACTTTTTGGCGGGACGCTGGCGATCAATGTGGCGGCACATGAATTGCGTACCGATTATTTTGTGAACAAAACCAAAGAGATCATTCGCCGTTACAAGGTCGATCCGTCGCATATTGAATTCGAGATCCTGGAAAACGATCTGATCGAAGACTTTGATGCGGTGATCAGCAAAATGAACGAGCTCAAGGCCTTTGGGGTCCAATTCTCGATCGACGATTTCGGGATCGGATATTCGTCGATCAACTATCTCAGTGCCCTGCCGGTGAACAAACTGAAAATCGACCGCAATTTCACCCTCAAACTTGACGAAGTCCAAACTCAGGAGATGGTCAAGGTGATCATCCGATTTGCCAAAGTCTTTGGAATGAAGACCGTTATTGAGGGGATCGACCGTAAGGAGCAGCTTGATTTTGTACGCGAATTCGGTGCAGATATCTATCAGGGGTATCTCTTTACTTAAGCCATTGAGGAAGCCGATT
>CAYSQV010000195.1:0-2655 GCA_964433295.1 uncultured Nitratifractor sp.
TCCTGCGTACGACAGCGGGAGATTTGGAATTGGAAGCAAACACCGCCCACCATCACCGAATCGGTGTCTCCGACAACGTTCTCCCTACCACAACCCACTCCTTTGACTGCATGGGAACAGAATACAATGCATCGGTATCACTTGGGAGAGAAGAGATCAATATTACCGATGATATGGACGATTTTATCGGAACAGCAACGTTGAACATGATTACAACCGGATTGGGTGCCGGAGAGGATGTAGGAGTCGACTATCTTGAAAAAGAGACTGTCAGCATCGCGACCCGTCTGAATTATGCATCCGACAGCGCAGATTATACGGGCCAAATCATCCAATTTAACTTTTCGCCAAACGACGCAAACGGAACAACCAACATCAAAGCCATACAGGTTACACTCATCAGCACAAGCGACAATGCCGAACTCAACAAATCGATTGTCCTGCGTGCATTTGGATGCAATCTCGGCAGCTACAAATTCAAAGAGGGAACGTTCTGATGCATATTGTCCGACACTCACAACGTGCTTTTACAATGCTGGAATTGATTCTGGTCATCACTGTATTGGGAATTGTCGCGTCGGTAGGTGCCAGTATTATTACACAGGTTTACGAAAATTATATAGTTCAGCGGGCACAATACCGTTCCAACATCAAGACCGAACTTGCTCTGAACGAAATTGCCAACCGCCTGCGCTACGCTATCCCGGCAACCGTTGGCATCCGACAGACAGACCTGAACAGTTCGTTTGAATCCATTATTACAACTTTAAAAGAGAACGTTAAGGTCCTTCAGTGGGTCGGATACGATGGGGACAGTTTTGAGGCCATCGGTGCTTCATCCCGCAAGCCGGGCTGGAGCGGCTTTTGTGATCTTAATCAAACCCTGAACGCCGGAGGCACTAAAATCATAACCCCCGGCTCAAGCCTCTCCCTTGCCAACAGCATCATCAAAAACCTCTCTCCCTCCGGCAAACAACTCAAAGATGCCGTGCTCTATTTTGCTGATTACAACGGCTCTTCGCACGATATTGCTTCGGGAAGCGGTGAGCGCATAACTTTGGATACCGCTTTGACAAGCGGAGCAATCATTTCAGAGCGTTACAAATTGGCATGGAGTTCATATGCGCTCTATGTGGACCCGCAGGGCGATCTCTATCTTTACTACGATTTTGATCCTCATGCCAGAGCAGCCATCACCGGCGCACATCGTTCATTGCTACTGCGCCATGTCACTAATTTTCGTTTTAAATATTCCGGTGGCGCGTTTCGGATCAAAATTTGCAAAAAAGAGAGGATCGGTGCCGATACAAATGCCACCATTCATTCTTGCAAAGAAAAGGTGGTATTCTGATGAAACGGATGACAACCATGCGGCCGGCCTTTTCGATGATCACCGCAATTTTCGTAATCGTAATCATGGCCTCTATCGGCGCGTTGGTGATCAGTATCAGCGGCAAAATTGCCAAAACCACTACGGCGCAGTATCAGCGCGAACAGGCACTCCTCTATGCCAAAAGCTATACCGAATACGCCATTATGGCCGTCACGGCGCATGATCGAGCAACCACCGGCAATTGCGTCGAAACCATTAAAGGAAATATTGGCAATTTCAATAACGGTGGTTACCGGATCCGTACCCATATTGCTTATATTGGGCTAAATGCAGAGATCACTATGTGCTCAGGAACCCGTCAGCTCAGCACCAATGTTCAGGATGCGCAAACACCTCTGAGCATTATTATTGATGCCTATGTGGACTACAGAGATCCGGACAACGCCAGCCAAATATACACCGTGCACCGCCGCACCATCCAAAAAATCTAAGAGGTCTGTCATGAACAAAAAAGCTTTTACCCTGCTCGAGCTTGTGATGGTAATTGTCGTATTGGGCATACTTGCCGCCATGGCATTGCCTCGGCTTGACCGCGATCTGACACAAGATGCCCAGACAAATATTCTCTCAGCTATCCGTTATACCCAGCATTTGGCGCTCCTTGATGATCGGCACAAATTCAACAAACCCAAATGGGAACAGAGGTACTGGAGAATATACTTTGGTACATGTGAGGAGAAAATTTTTTATGCCATAGGAAGCGACGGGGATATGGAGGATGCCAGCAATGCCAGGGTTGACAGCGATGAGGCAGCCATTGATCCAGCCAACGGAAAATTGTTCTGGGCACACGACGGGACCAGTTGCATAAGCGGCACCTTGAAAAAAAGCCAACTCAGCCCAAATATCTTTATCGGAAAGCACTATGGCATCACCTCAGTCACAGCTCAGGGGGGGTGCAGCAACGCCAGGCACATTGCCTTTGATCATCTCGGTCGACCCCATCACGGTACAGGTTTTTCGGAAGCAAGCAAACCGGTGCACGACGGATACGTATCTACTGAATGCCGTTTCGTGTTCACCCTGGAGAATGGATCGTCTTTTATGATCAGGGTCGAGCCGGAGACCGGATACGCCTACATTGACGGTCAGCCCGATTCCTAATCGTTGTTTACCCTCCATTGACCATTATTTTGTTATAATTTAATATACCATTAAGGTGTCAAAACCCTGGTGGTGACTTTTAGAAAAAGGATTCATTATGAACAGAAGTATCACAGGAAGACATTTTGAGCTTACAGAGCCGATAAAGAACTACATAG
>CAYSQV010000196.1:0-2623 GCA_964433295.1 uncultured Nitratifractor sp.
AGAAGATGAGGTACCCGTCGGTATCAAAAAGGGTGGTCTCAAAAATCGGTGAATCGGTAAAAAGTGAGACGATCGTCTGGGCAAACGTATTGATGGTCAGTACTCCCTGGAACTTCTCTTTGAAATAGATCGGCACCGAGACACGAAACACCGGAACGAAGGGTTGGACGACCTTGCCGTTCTCGACGTTGAAGTCGATCTTGGAACTGTAGATCTCCCCTTCGGGAAGTTTGGCCGCCTCCTGAAAATAATAGCGGTCGGATTTGTCCTGGAGTTTCTCTTTTTTGTAAGGATACCCGCCGAGACGATCCCGGTCAAACCGCAGCTTCTCCACGCCATCCGCACCGAGGAAACGCAGCTGCATGTAGTCGTCGTGTTCGAGCATAATGGTGAGAAAAAGAAATTCTGCCTGTTTGATGTGGCTGGGATCGACGACATAGCTGAGAAAGTAGGGATTGTAGGCGATCGATTTGAGGCTGCGGGAGAGGCTGCCCAGATAGAGGTCGATGAAGCGGGTTTTCCCGTCCATCTGCAGATACGATTCGGTGCGGAACTGATCGTTCTCTTTTTGATCGATCATCCAGTTGCTAAACAGAAAAAAGGAGATCAGCAGAATCAGCCCGAAGAGAAAAAAGAACGTTGCCAGGACGAGGGTGAACCGCTTGCGGCTGACGGGACGGTACCTAAAGGGCAATTTGGTATCCTGCCCCCCGATGGGAGACGATGAAATTCTCATCGAGCTTGTCACGGAGTTTTTTGATCGTGGTGCGGAGGGTATTGTCCCGGATGGGCTGACCCTCCCAGACATAGGTCTGGATACTCTCTTTGGAGACGATGGTGTTTTTGTGTTTGAGAAGGAGATAGATCAGTGCACGCTCTTTGTCCCCGAGGTGGACTTCGTTCCCTTTGTAGTAGAGTTTTTCGGCTTTCATGTCAAACGCATAGTTTCCGGTGATGTTGATCAGGTGGGAGCAGTCCTGCTTGATGAGGTGTTCGATTCGGATCTCAAGTTCTTCGATGTCGAAGGGTTTGCGGACGTAGTCGTTGCACCCAAGAGCGTAGGCTTTTTTGAGGTATTCCAGATCGCTCATGGCGGTGATAAAGACCGCCGGGGTGGTGATGCTGTATGCGCGGAGCTCCTGCAGCACTTCCAACCCGCTGAGACCGGGGGTATTGATGTCCAGCAGCATCACATCGTAGGCGGAGGGGTTGGCGTTGTCGACCAGTTCCAGGCCGTTGTCGTACCAGGTGACCTTGTGATCAAAAAGCTCAAAATAGTCCCGGATCTGTTCGGCGATGATCCGGTCATCTTCGAGGAGGAGGATTTTCATCGTTTGCCTTCCGGGGTGGATGGGGTGGCATGGGCAGCGTGGCGGCAGTGTGCGTTTTGCTTGACCCAGGTGGTGTAGTCGGTGAGGATCACATCGGCAAACGTACGTGAAAGCTGTGTGGCATCGTCGCGCAGGCCATACACGGTGACGTTGAGGGTGAAGTAGCGATCGCTGTGTCGTCGCCGTACATCCTCGGGCTGCAGGGTCATGGCGTAGGCCTGATCGTCATAATCCGCAAACGCCTCTCCCAGCAGATCGTTGTAGGTATTAAAAGCCTGCGTCTCAGTCAGGGCCTGGGGCTCGCGGATGAGGAGATGGTACTCCCAGATACCGCCACCCAGATCGGCGACCTTCCAGAGGCCCGGCCGGGTGGGGTAGAGACGATGACCGCCTCCGAAATGGAGGGCGTCGGGTGCGCGGTAGATTCCGGAGCCTGCCGGGGAGAGTCCGAGGGCTGCCGTATCCGGTTTGGCAGGCAAAAAGGGGAGATGGGCACTGGTGAAATACTCGTCGATGAATTCCGCCAGACTCTCTCCGGCCTCTTCAAACGACGCAGCCGAGTAATTGTCGTGACACCGAACCGGAACCGTTGTTGCCCACAGTGGTGACGACACTGCCAGCAGAATCAGCCCGCTAATAGCATGTCGGAATGCTCTCCGAGTCATTCGCAAACTCCTGCAAAAACGTGAGCAGACGGTCGTGCTCTTTTTCAAATTGTTCCCCTTTGAGGTAGGCGATGATCCCGGCGGTACCGTTCTCGTCGGTGTGCAGCTCGATCAACTCTTTGCCGTGGTCGGCCAGCAGGGTTTTCCATTCGGCTATGGTGGCCATGTTGCCCCCGATCTTTCCTGCCCCGTGGCAGCTGCCGCAGGCGGCGAGGTAGTACTGCTGTCCGATCTTCTCCTGCGTGACGTGGGGGGCGTGGGATTTGGCATCCGCCGTATGGCCGTGCAGTATGAGCAGCAACAAGGCGATCCCAACGGTAGGTCGGGTTCCTCCGAACCCGACAAAACGATGGAATCCGACACGCAAACGCCGATAGATCATTGTGGCCTCCCGTAGGTTTTGCCGTAGAGCTTGTCGAAGCGTTTGCGTGCCTCCTCGCCCCACCGGATGAAATCCTCCGGCTTCCAAAATCCGTAGATGATCATGTGTTTTTTCCCTTTGCGGTAGAGTTTTTCCTCACGCGGACCCATGTAGACAAAGGCCGGGGTCATGCTGACGATAAAACGCTCCGGCGCCTGGTCGGATGCGTCCTCCTCGATGCTGTCACTGCCGGTAGCCACATCGAG
>CAYSQV010000197.1:0-2586 GCA_964433295.1 uncultured Nitratifractor sp.
GCAGAGCCGTGCGCTGCTCGAAGTGGCACCCGAACATCGCGAGGCTGTTGCACGCAAGGCACTCGAACTTGGCCTTCAGGTTGAGCAGATCGGCACCGTCGGCGGCGGGATGTACCGGATCAACGACGTTACCATGCCGCTGGAGCAGCTTACTTCGATCTATTTTGGCCGTTTTGCTGAGGTGATCGAACAGGATCTCTAAGATGGCGATCCTCTATCTCCACGACTCTTCGGCTGAGGCATTTGCGCAGCGGATCCTCGCCGACGGCGGGGAGGGGATCGAGCGCCTGAGCCTGCGGGAAGGGGAGATCGGCGATCACCTCTCTCCCGCACCCGATACGCACTTGATCGTCAGCGGAGGTATGGAGACGATCAAGCGGGTTGTGCGGTTTGGCTGGGAACACAATCTGAGTGTGGGGATCATCCCTCTCCCGGACCAAAACCGCCTTGCCCGGATCCTCGACCTGCCCAAAAAACCGTCCGAGATGTTTGCGGTCGCTTCGGTTCCGGCTGTACGGACGGTCGACCTCCTCCTGTGCAATGAGACTCTGGTGCTTGGGGATGTGCGGATCGGTGAAAATGCTCTGCTTAAAGAGTACGAATTTCCTGACGATCTCTCGGGCGGCTTTGAGCGCCTGCGCCGCTTCATCAGCCATTGGCGCCAAAAAGCACGCCTGAGGCACCACCGGTTCACCCTCAAAACCGAAAAAGAGGAGTCGATCACTTTCTCGGCTACAGGACTGATTGCCCTGCACTACAACAACCACAGCTGGATCGCCCGGGCACTGCGAAAAGAGCTCAGTGCCACCGACGGACAGCTGGCGCTGCTGGTGCTGGCACCCACCTCGCTGTTTGAGTTTTTTGTCGGGTATCCGATCCGCATGGCCTGGCGGCGATGGCGTCAGCAAAGCGCGCTCCCCTCGACATGGGGCTATCTCAAAAGTGCCCGCATTGCCGTCGATTCGGATGAGCCGCTCGACGTGGTGATCGACGACGACGACGCGTTGCGCACGCCGGTGGAGCTGCGGATCGAGTCCGATGCCGTGCGGCTGAGTGTGGGCGAGGGGTTCTGGTCTCAGCAGGAGGCGACATCCAAAAGCACCCGCAACACCGTCCGCCTCTCCGGCGTACCGCGCGATGAGGAGCGGATTGCCTATTTTCAGCGGGGTCTGCCGCTGTTTGCCCACGCTTCACAGGAGGAGTACGCGGCACTTTTCGGGGCACTGCGTGAGGAGACTCAGCTGAGCTGGACCTATGTGGTTCTGTTGATCCTCTCGACTGTACTGGCGACACTGGGGCTTTTTGTCAATTCCGCTTCGGTGATCATCGGTGCGATGCTGTTGGCACCGCTGATGCAGCCGATCGTCGGGCTCAGCATGGGGGTGCTGCGTCGGGATACCGGCCTGTTGATCCGTGGGGCCCGTTCGATCTTGGTGGGGGTTGGACTCGTACTGGGGAGCGCCATGACCATTGCCTGGCTCACCCCGATGCACGAACGCGGCACCGAAATGGCCGCCCGCCTGAGCCCGACGATCCTCGATCTGCTGATTGCCATCGCTTCAGGGATCGCCGCAGCCTATGCCAAGAACAATCCCCGCATCTCCGGCTCACTCGTCGGGGTTGCCATTGCCGTGGCACTTGTGCCCCCTTTGTCGGTATCGGGTATTGGTCTGGGATGGGGGGACTGGGGGATGTTCTCCAACGCCATGCTCTTGTTTGTGACCAACCTCGTTGGGATCGTGCTGGCGGCGGCGTTGACGTTTTTTGTGCTGGGGTTTTCGCCGCTGCGGCTGGCCAAGCAGGGGCTGATTCTGTGGGCATTACTGGCCGGAATCATCGCCGTGCCGCTGTATCAATCGTTTGAGCGGATGCGGACCACTTCCGAGATCCGGCAGGCGCTCGCCCATTTGCGCTTTGAATACAATGGCCAGGAGATAGCAATTGGGCGGGTTGAATACCTTCCGGGAGGATCGAAGCCAAAAGTCCGCTGCGAAGTGACCGTCGATCGGACGCTGGGAGTACGCGAACGGGCCTACATCCGCGAGATGATCGATCGGGTAGTGGGGCGACCGGCCGAAGTGGTGGTGACGGTGCGGTATCGTCTCTGAGAGATCGGAGGAGGCTTTTAAGGGACGATTTAGTTTATTATAAGTACACTTGAATTCAGATATGATTCAATGTGCCAGCATCCATGAGGAGTATGTGTGTTCACCAAAAACGGTATCCCTCTCTATCTTCAGCTCAAAGAATACCTCCTGAAAAGCATCGAAACCGAATACAAGGCGGGCGATCTGCTCCCATCCGAAGGGGCGATCGAACGCCAATACGGGGTGAGCCGGATCACCGTCCGCAAAGCGATCGAAGAGTTGGCCCGCGAAGGGATCGTGGTCAAAAAGCAGGGCAAAGGGACGTTTGTGGTGGGGCAGAAGGTGCTTTATGATGCCAACATTATCGGCTCGCTGACGCAACGCCTTTCGCAGGAAAATCGTCAGCTTGAGACCCGGATGCTCGAATACATCCTCCTGACCGATGAACATCACGTCAAGGAGATGCTTGGCTGCGATCGGCTGCTCCTGATCAAGCGCT
>CAYSQV010000198.1:0-2559 GCA_964433295.1 uncultured Nitratifractor sp.
GAAATTCGCATCTGAGGGTGTGAATGTTGCATTTACCTACAATTCCAACAAAGAGGCCGCCGATGCTATCGCCAAAGACCTCGAGGAGCGCTACGGCGTCAAAGCCCGCGCCTACCCCCTCGACATCCTCGATCTGGACCAGTTCAAGCCGCTCTTTCAGGCCATCGACGCAGACTTCGAACGGATCGATTTCTTCGTATCCAACGCCATGATCTACGGCCGCTCCGTCGTCGGCGGCTACGGCAAGTTCATGAAACTCCGCCCCGCCAAGGGGCTGACCAACATCTGGACCGCCACCGTGGGCGCGTTCGTCCGCGGCGCGCAGGAGGCGGCCACCCGCATGGAAAAAGTGGGCGGAGGCTCCATCGTCACCCTCAGTTCCACCGGCAACCTCATCTACATCGACAACTACGCCGGCCACGGCGCCAACAAAGCCGCCGTCGAAGCGATGGCCCGCTACGCCGCGGTGGAGCTGGGTGAATGGAACATCCGCGTCAACGCTGTCAGCGGCGGCCCCATCGAGACCGACGCCCTGCGGGCTTTTACCAACTACGAAGAGGTCAAAGCCGAGACCATCAAACGCTCCGCGCTGAGCCGCATGGGACGCCCTGAGGACCTTGCCGGAGCCGCCTACTTCCTCTGCACCGACGAAGCGAGCTGGATCACCGGACAGACCATCGTCGTGGATGGCGGAACGACGTTCAGGTAGATGAATGTTGGATTAAGGGATAAGGCAGACTTGTGAAAAAAAACATGAACGTCCCCAACCTCCTTGCCCTGATCCGGTTGATGCTGGCGCCGCTGATGTATGTGCTGCTGGTCAATCAGGATGCTGCGATCTTCGCAAGCGTCCACCCCAGCTGGCTCAACTACACCGCGGCATTTATCTTTGTCCTCGCCAGCGCCACCGACTTTTTTGACGGATACATCGCCCGGACGTTTGATCAGATCACCGTCACGGGCAAGATCCTCGATCCGCTGGCGGACAAGATGCTCACCCTGGCCGGGTTCCTCGGTCTCATGATGCAGGGAGTCGCCTCGCCGTGGGCGATCTATCTCATCTTGACACGCGAGCTCTTCATCACCGGACTGCGGGTCTCAGCCATCAGCGAAGGTATCGACATCGCCGCCTCATGGACCGGCAAAGTCAAGACCGTCGTCCAGATGATCGCCATCGGCTTTTTGCTGATGCACTGGCCAGGCGGCGTGCCCCTGCTCTGGGTCGCCGTGGCTCTAACGCTCTATTCGGGATACGAATATGCCCGGGGCTTCTTCGGCAAAATCGCCGGATAATCCCTACTCCCCGTAGAGCGCCATCACATGATCGTTTGCGGCCTTGTTGGCACGTTCGAGTATCGCGACTCCCTCTTTGGAGAGAATTCCGTGTTCGGCCATCGGTGTGCGGAGAAATGTCTCAATCTCATCGGATAGCTTTTGGAGTTTTGCCACGGTCTGACGGGTCAGAGCATGGAGCTGATCAAACCCTTCGGCCTCTTCGACAAAGAGTGCCCGTTTGAGGGATGCGTTCTGCTCAGCAAGCAGTACCGTGTATTTTTCTACCGTCTTTTGTGCGTGGGCGATGTGTTCACGTACCCGCTTCATCTGCGCTTTGCATTCACTCTTTTTGGTGCAGTAAAATTCCGTATCGGCTTCGATCTTTTCTGCGGTTTTGAGATTGGACGAGGCGCTCAAAGCGGTAACGACCCAATAGATCAGCCCAATGACCGCCAAAACACCAATGACCACGATCGCGCCGCCGACAGCGACATTCGTTCCCTGTCCCAGCTGCTGCGCTGTCCATCCGAGTAGCGCGTTTATTCGCTCCGTATCCGGGAGTTTGTCGGGCAGCAGGGGCAGCCCCAGTGCCCGGGTAGCCGCATAGCACCAGCCACCTATGGCCACAGAACCGCCGAGCACACCCCAGCCCAATCCCGCCAGTCTGCCGCTGGAGATTTTGCGGATCTCGACCGGTGTTACCTCGGGGTCCTCAAGGTCAACCCGAGGAACAGGCACAGCCTGGATCTGCTTGTCGGTCACCCCCAGATCATTCAGCAGGCGTCTGGCCGGGCGCAGTCCTTCAGCCGCCAAAATCTCTTCGGCCCGTTTGAATGCCGCCAGGTCAGCTTCGACCTTTTGGAAACATGCTTCGATCTCGGCATCCACCCCTTTGAGTGTGGATTCCGCCTGGGCGATGCGGGTTTTTGCCTGGCGTGTTTTGTCCCGGGGAAGTCCCTCTTGGGGCGGGGTCTCTTCGGGTGTGACCGCCTCGGGGGTTGTGGCGGAGATGTTCATTTCGTCTACCATGGTATGATGCCTCCTGAATATAATTCCTGAGTATATCATATCCAAAAAGGCTAAACAGGCACCACTTTGGATATAATCCGCAAAACAAATTTCAGCGAGATTGCTTTGGCTACATTCCTCTACCTTTTGATCGCACTGGCCGCGCTGTCGGTCCTGGTCTTTTTTCATGAACTGGGTCACTACCTGGCGGCACGTTTTTTCGGGGTCACTGTCGAGCGGTTCAGCATCGGATTTGGTACGATCCTTTCCCGCAAG
>CAYSQV010000199.1:0-924 GCA_964433295.1 uncultured Nitratifractor sp.
TATGAGTGAAGATGAGCTCTGTACGATCTGTGCCGATGTGAGCCGGGACCGGACCAAGCTCTGCATCGTCCAGAGCGCCAAAGACATTCTCAGCATCGAGGAAAGCGGGCAATACGACGGTGTCTATTATGTGATCTCCCGTCTGGAGGACATGGACGAAGCGCACCTGATGCACGCAACCGAAGGGGTCGAGGAGGTGATTTTTGCTTTTCCTCCAAGCATTGCGACCGATACGATGATCCTCTATCTTGAGGAGAAACTTTCCGGCAAAGGGTTGCTCTTTACCAAGATCGCTCAGGGGGTTCCGACCGGGGTCGAGCTGGAAAACGTCGATATGATGTCGTTGGGACGAGCGCTGGAGGCGAGGGTGAGGGTCTAAATCACCAAAGAATATCGCTCAATACCCGTAGAAGGTCGCCCTTATGCTTGCGATGAGAGTTCTGCCGAGGAGGCATCCCCTCCAAGCTTTGCATCGATGTGGTCCTGCACAAAAGCCTTGATCTCCGAATAGACAAACGAGTCTTTGTACTCTTTGATCTTGCCGCCGGCGGCGTTGGGGTGGCCGCCGCCGTTGCCGATGTGCTCGGCCATGGCTGAGACATCGAGCCGATCAGCGCTTCGCAGTGAGAAATTGCCCCGGCTGTTGACATCCATATAAAAATCGTATTCGGGATTGGCCAGCAAAAAGGCGTTGCCGATCAGCGACGTATTGCCGGCCTGGTAGGTGAGGATACCCTTGTGGTCACCGTAACGGATCGTCATGCGAGCCTTGTCGTCGGTAAGGAGCCGGGTGATGTACTCGGCGACAAGATTGTCTTTGGTGTCGTTTTTCCCGGTGCGGAAAAAGTCCTTTTTGATTCCGTGCAGTTCTTCATCGAGTACAATGGGACCTTCGGGGAGGGTTGCCCGCTCATGGGCCGCCTT
>CAYSQV010000199.1:934-2528 GCA_964433295.1 uncultured Nitratifractor sp.
TGAACGCGCGATCTTCATCGGGGAAGAGGACACGATGGATCTCACGGGCACCTGAGATCATGCCCAGGCCCACCTTGCCGTATTCAAACATCGGATCATGACTTTGCCAGATGTCGATGGCATTGATCGCCTGCACAATCGGTGCGTAGTCTCTTTCGGGATCAAAATTATAGTATTTTTGGAGCCAATCATAGGTGATCAATGTGGCACTCCGATGGGTATCCAGGGTGTACCATGCAAAGCGTTCAGCGGCCTTTTGTCCCGTGCCGTGATGGTCGAGTAGCTGCAGTTTTGCTCCGACGGAGAGGGCCTCTTTTTCGATCCAGGCGGCTTCTTTGAGGGTGAGGTTGAGATCGGTGATCAGGATCAAATATTCATTGATGGGTTTGTTGGTGTATTGATCACGCTTGATCTGATCGATGATCTCCCCAAGCCGAGCTGTTACTTCCGGTCCATAGTTGGCATTGTATCCGTAGGGGGAGGGAAAAACGCTGCGGGTAAGATACTGACACCCGTACCCGTCGAGATCGATGTGGGAAAGGTGATAGAGTTGGGTCATGCATTCTCCTCACTCTCTCTAAAGATCTGATCGAGGGTCAGCTCGCGCAAAAACAGGTCGATCCGCATCTGAAACCGGGTCAAAAAGGGGGAAATAGCACAATCCCCTATGACGCCGCTTGGGCAGGTGTCGCTGTATTGGGTGCAGTCAAAAACCGTCGCAGCCTTTCCCTCGGCTGCCAAAACGATATCATAAACAGAGATCGTGTCCAGTTCCCGCTCCAGGACAAATCCTCCGTGCGCACCGCGATGGGAAACGACAATGTTGTCTTTGGCGAGGCTCTGGAGAATCTTGGCAAGGAAACTTTTGGGGATGCAAAGCTCCTTTGCCAGGTGCTCTGCACCGACGGGACGGTCGGATTGACGGATCTTATCCAGAGAGAGGAGAGCATATTCGCTGGCACGTGTCAGAAGCATAAGAAGCCTTTATCAGAATCAAAAGTATGTTTTGTAATTAGGAGGATTTTACTCTAATATGGATTAAATCTCGCTATATCTGCTGTTTTTATCTCCTCTGAAGTTTGTCCCTGTATAATTGCAAACCAAATTTATACCAATCAGGAGGTCATTATGGCTTTGGATTCGGCGAAAAAACAAGAAATTGTCGCTAAATACGGACGCGGTGAGAACGACACGGGCTCTACGGAAGTACAGGTAGCACTCCTAACCGAGCGCATTCTTTATCTTACGGAGCATCTCAAAACCAACAAAAAAGATCACTCTTCCCGTCTGGGACTGCTCAAGCTCGTCGGGCAGCGCCGTCGCCTGCTGCGCTACCTTCGCAAGAGCGATTTTGCCCGTTATACAGCTATCAAAGAAGCTCTCGGCATCCGCAACTAATCTTTTGAGTCCGGGATGACACTGTCCCGGTCTTCCCCTCCCTACAATAAGCTCTTCCCCTGTTTGTCTGCGCTTTAACACACACCGGATCGTCGATTTTTGGTGCTGTTGTTTGTATCGATTGGGTTCGATTGGCGGCGTAAAGCTGCATAATGGATGGATTGATTTTGGCAGACAAGCGGCTTTTATTGTATTT
>CAYSQV010000200.1:0-2493 GCA_964433295.1 uncultured Nitratifractor sp.
TGTGATTATATCTAAAGCTCCCTTTACTCAAAATAAAGTATAATCCAACCAAATAATGCACAAGCACACGATGCAAGGACACGTTACTATGAAACTAAAATTGGCGAGAACAACGCTCAAGGCAAAACCCAAAACCATTGAGCTAAGCAAGATCGAAGAAAATCTGGACGGTCAATCCATCTACTATTTCGATAAAGAGAACTCTCACAAAGACATCATTGCGCTCATGGAACATTTTGATGAAAGCGGCTGCAATGTCTATATGCGCGAGATCAAATACGGTCTGAGCGAAGGAGAATATCTCTATGAGGTGCACATTGTCCGATAGAACGCTGATGCGTCTTCTCCTCTCCCATGTCTGAAAAATCCCTTCCCAAAAAACTCTATATAGAGACCTTGGGTTGCGCAATGAATATGCGCGACAGCGAACACATGATCGCTGAGCTTAACCGCAAGGATACGTACGAACTGACCGGGCAGCTGGAAGAAGCGGATCTGATACTGATCAATACGTGTTCGGTACGCGAGAAACCGGTTTCCAAACTCTTCTCGGAGATCGGTATCTTTACCAAACATCGAAAAAGTGGGGCCAAGATCGGTGTCTGCGGCTGCACGGCGAGCCATCTTGGAGCCGAGGTGATCCGTCGGGCACCCTCGGTCGATTTTGTACTTGGAGCCCGCAATGTCTCCCGGATCAATGATCTCCTTGAGCGGCATCATGCTGTCGAGGTGGATATCGATTATGATGAGAGTACCTATGCGTTTGGTGAATACCGCAGCAGCCGTTTCAAGGCGATGGTCAATATCACCATCGGATGCGACAAGAGCTGTACCTACTGCATTGTTCCTCATACCCGGGGCGAAGAGATATCGATCCCGGCGCATCTGATCGAACAGGAGATTGTCAAAGCGGTCCAAAACGGAGCCAAAGAGGTGCTCCTGCTTGGGCAAAATGTCAACGGTTACGGCCGGCGATTTGGCGCGGGTGCGGGGCGGGACGAACCGAAAGATTTCACCCGCTTGCTGCAGCGAATCAGTCGGATTGAGGGGTTGGAGCGGATTCGGTTCCAGTCGCCCCATCCGTTGCATATGGATGACGCGTTTCTTGAGGAATTTGCCGCCAATCCCAAGATCTGCAAACAGATCCATGTTCCTCTCCAGAGTGGTTCGAGTCGGATTTTGCGGGCGATGAAGCGGGGGTACACCCAGGAGAATTTTCTCAACCGCTGTGAGACGATCCGTGCGCTTGTCCCTGATGCTGCGATCTCAACAGACGTGATCGTCGGATTTCCCGGTGAGAGCGATGAGGATTTTGAGGAGACAATGAAGGTAGTGGAGGCGGTGCGCTTTGATCAGATGTTTTCATTCAAATACTCGCCTCGGCCCCTGACCGAGGCTGCGGACTTTGGGGAGCAGGTCGATGCGGCGGTCGCCGGGGAGCGACTGATGCGCCTGCAAACCCGACACAATGCCATCCTCGATGAGGTGATGCAGTCGCAGACAGGTCGGATCCATTCGGTCTATTTTGATGAGCTTAAACCCGGTGGTCGGATTGCCGGGCGCAGCGATGACGGCAAACTGGTTTTTGTCACCGGGAGTGAGGCCCTGCTGGGGGAGATCCGTTCGGTGCGTATTGTCCGGGCTTCGCGCGCTTCTTTGGATGGTGAGCTGGTCTGATGGAACGGGATCTTTCAAGACACATCGAAGAGTTCCTGACCTATCTGCTCAAGGTGCGCGGTTACAGTGAGCAGACCGTGATTACCTATGCGACGGCGCTGCACCAAATGGAACAGCAGTGTGAATGGTATGAGGATTCGGGTCGATGGGTACTCGATATTATGCCCTATCGGCTTGTGATCCGCACCCTCTCCAAACGTACCATCCATGCCAGGCTTACAGCAATCCGATCGTTTGTCCGCTACCTCAACGACCAGGCAAATCTCTCCGTCCGCACCCTGGGAACCGAGACGATCAAAACACCTCAGACCCTCCCCAAGCCGATCGAAGAGCATGCGATCTCCGAAGTGATCGCCGCAGCGACACCCGAAGAGGAGCTGTTGATTGCGATGCTGTATGGTCTTGGGCTTCGGATCAGCGAGCTCTCTTCGCTGCGGCTGGATCAGATCGATGATGAATGGATCCGGATCACCGGCAAAGGGAACAAAGTCCGTCAATTGCCCGTTTTGCCGTATCTGCAAGGATTAATTGCCCGCCATCGCCGTACCCACACCCCCCGCATCTATCTGTTTGAAAAAGACGAAGTGCCCATGAGTGCTGCCCAATTGCGCTACCGCCTGAGTAAGCTTTTTCGCTCCCACGGCTTCAAGGCCACACCTCATCAGCTCCGACACTCATTTGCCACGCACCTGCTCTCTCACGGCGCACGGATCGCTGATGTCAGCGAGCTGCTTGGACACTCATCTATGGCAACCACTCAAGTCTATACCAAGCTTGGGAGTGTCAAAAAGATGGAAGAGTACATGCAAGCTCATC
>CAYSQV010000201.1:0-2484 GCA_964433295.1 uncultured Nitratifractor sp.
ACTCAGGTGACCGTCACCATCACCCACCAGATCGCGGAGATTTTGCATCCTCCGCCGGTTTTTGATATACTAAAATTAAGGGGGCATCGATACGGCGCGTCGGTGATGCGCCCCGCGATGTGAGGCGGGTCCATGCCAGGGCGGGGGCTGCGTGACAGACGCGACCATCGGGCAACGCGCGGCCCGCGGTGATGGGCAAACCGTAGCAACCAACGGGGCAATCACAGAAAGGAGGTACGGCCATGAAAACCGTTGGCTGGCTGCTCCTCGCTTTGCTGCTCCTGTTCGCGCTTGAGCTTTCCTTCCTCATCCACCCACTGATGGGTCTCTTCATGATGCTGCTGATGGTCGGCGCCTTCTGGTGGGCTGCCCGCCGCAAGAAGAAAGTGGATCGGGTCCTGGCCGAGGTGGCCCGTCAGACCGATCTCCGGGTCGAGCGACGCCGGCTGGCCTACAACATCCTCCGCGGCACATTCCAGGGCTTTGAGACCGAGATCCGCATCCGTGGCACCAGCGACGCCAGCGTGGGCACGCAACTGACCGCGCTGTCCGGCGACGCAGCGTGGTCAACCATGGATATCCGCAACGTCACCACCATCCGCATGAAGCATGGGCTGCCCCTGCAGAAGAAGACCAGGCTCTCCTCACGCATCGTGGCCACGCCCACCGAAGCCGTCCTGGTGCTTCCATACATCCCCCAGGATCCCAACGATGTCCTGGCGGGGATGCGGCAGCTTGCACGGCGGATCAACCAGCATGCCAAGACACTGAGGGCAGTAAGCTAGATGTGGACCGCGCCATAGATGCGTTGCACGGTTGCGCGTTGTCTGGCGGGGAGGACCCCCGTGACCATCGTGATCGATGCCCACCCAAATCCATAGGGGGGTAAGGAGCGATGTGGGCTATCGTGCTTGTGATTTTGGGTCTCGGGTTTGTTGTTGCCGCGCTGCTGGGACTGATCTATTTCATAGGATACATGGCGACCCATCACCCAGATACAGCCCTGGGGCGCATCTGCAAGGCCATCAACAGTTTCATCGAGCGATTACCTGAGGACTAGCAGTTGTAGGGGGATTCAGATGAGGAAGTGGTCTGGACGACACGCTCTCGCCTTGCTGACGGGATTACTAACCGGTCTGTGGCTCGTCCTATGGCCTGCCCCACAAGTCAGCGCCCAGCAGCCCCCGCCTACGTTTGAGGGACGGTGGGATGTGACAGAACATTGCACATGGGCCTTCTGGGATGGAAGGTCAGGGGCCTGGGATGATTCAGGCAGCGCCAGCTTCACCCGGTCGGGGGACAGCCTCATGCTCGAGTACTGGACCAGTGAGTTGGAAGAGTACCTGTCTTCGTTCGGCGACGCTATTGGGTCCATGCACGGCCGACAGTTCGTGTCTTCACTCTCCGACGAGACAGGCCAGGTCCAGGGCTACAGAAAGATCGTGCTGACCCTGAGCGACGACGGTAACGCCTTCACTGGCACGATCGACGAGGATCATCTGGGTGTCTACGAGTACCACTGCACCGTCTCCGGCACACGCTGGAATCCTGACAGCGAATCCGACGAGACGGATCCCCCCTCCCCGACGCCGACACCCCAGGCAATGCCCGTCCCCACACTGGATTGCCGGGTGACGTGTTGCCCGGGAATATGGCTGACGGCAGAGGAGGTGGATGCCTGGCAGCACATCCAGGCGGGGGATTCGGGTTACAGTTGTCTGCGCTGTGCCTTTGCCGCCGTTGATACCGTCTACGCCTTCGACGATGGCGGTTGCGGCTGGGACAAAGACCGGGGGCCGGATAACTGGGAGAAGTATGAAGCCTGCCTGGCGATGTGCGGGCAGAGCCCGGCAGAACCGACCCCGACGGGTTGCTTCCTGGAACTCGAGGTTGACCCTCAGAGTGTCTCGGCGGGCGAGGTGGCCTACCTCAGCCTGCGGGCCTCCCGCGGCGCGGGCGAGCCAATCGTCGGCCAGCGAGCTCAGGTGGCCATCCAGGAAGGCCCAGGGGATATCCTGGAGAGCCCCCTTGCCACGAACGAGGATGGCGAGGTGCTGTTCATCTACCAGGCCCCCGCCGACATCATCGCACAGACCACGGTGCAACTGATCGCCACGGTCGCCGGCTGCCCGGATGACGCAGCGACAGCGTCTCTGTCACTTCAAGCCGCCGCAGGACTGGAGGTGGAGGTATCGCCACTCACCATGAGTGAGATCGGCGACGTGGTCACGGTCACCGTCAGCGTCATCACCCCACAGGGCAGCCCACTGGTCGGCGAAACCGTCACCCTGGCGCTGCTGGAGCCGGAGGAGGAGCCGATCGCAGCGCAGACCGACGCTGATGGTATCGCCTTCTTCACCATCACGCATGTCTACCCGGAAGCCAGGTTGTACCGGCTCAGCGTCCGGGCTGTGGGGCAGGAGCGGAGCGTGGAGGTCCCGGTGCTGGCGGAGGAAGTGGATGGTGAGCAGGGAACCGAAACCG
>CAYSQV010000202.1:0-2483 GCA_964433295.1 uncultured Nitratifractor sp.
CATACTCTCCGGGGAGCAGGCTTTACCCATGTGCCCGCTAATGGTTGTAAGCTCGAAAAAGGACAAAGCGGAACTTGTCGCTTCAAGATCCACCATGAACAAGCTCCTGAATGGTATCATAATGGACATTTTGCTTATGGTATAAAATCTGGAAGCACCTGCGGCATTGTTGCAGTTCGAACATCCAATACAGAAGATGCACGCAACTGTGCTTCATGGGCAGCATATGTTGAGTATGATCTGCAGGCTCCGACAGACAAATCATGTACATTTGATATCGATCGGATTACTACATCTTCTGAATTTTATAAAAGTACTTGGTAAAAGCACTAAACCGCATGTTCCTTATTTTCCGCTATAATCTGCCCTATCAATTTACGATAGGGCGACCCGATGATCGATCTCAAATATCTCCAGAACCATTTCGAAGAGGCCAGTGAGGCTCTGCGCAAAAAAGGTGTAGCATCTGAAACACTGGAAGAGCTGCAAACGTTGTTCGTCAAGCTCAAAAAGGCCAACGCGGCACTCGAAGCGGCCAAAGCCGAACAGAATAAGATGTCAAAGCTTTTCGGTCAGTACAAGCGTGAAGGCAAAGACGTTGATAAGCTCAAAGCCAGGGTTGATGCGAACAAAGCGGCTATGGTGCCGTTGCAGGAGCAGGCGCGTCAGGCCGAAGAGTCTTTGCGTGAGATGGCTCTTGGTATCCCCAATTTCCCAGATTCTTCTGTGCCGGAGGGAGCGGATGAAGAGGACAATGTCGAGTTGCGTCAAATCCTTGAGCCACGGGTATTTGATTTTGAACCGTTCGAGCCCTGGGCGCTGGCGGAGCGAAACGGCTGGATCGATGTTGAGCGGGGGGTCAAGCTGGCCAAGAGCCGGTTTGCGGTGCTGCGGGGCGAAGCGGCGCGACTGGAGCGGGCATTGATCAGCTTTTTTCTTGACCGCAACCGCGACAGGGGCTTTGAGGAGATGTATGTGCCGTTCATGGTCAATGCCGCAATGCTCCAGGGGACCGGACAGCTGCCAAAATTTGAAGACGATCTTTTTAAGATCGAAGATGAAAATCTCTACCTTATTCCCACGGCAGAAGTTCCCCTGACCAATATGTATCACGACGAAATCGTACCGGAAGATCAGCTGCCCGTACTGATGACCGCCTACACGCCCTGCTTTCGCAAAGAGGCCGGTTCGGCCGGGCGCGATACGCGCGGGATGATCCGGCAGCATCAGTTTGACAAGGTGGAGATGGTCGCCGTCGCCCATCCGGAACACAGCGATGAGGTGTTTGATATGATGGTGCAGCAGGCCTCCGATCTGCTTAGTGAGCTTGGCTTGCCTCACCGATGGGTCGAGCTGTGCGGAGGGGATCTGGGCTTTTCGGCTGCGCGCACGATCGATCTGGAGGTTTGGCTGCCCGGACAGGGGAAATACCGCGAGATCAGCTCGATATCCAACACCAGAGATTTTCAGGCCAGACGCGCGAAGATCCGCTTCAAAGACGGCAAGAAAAACCGCCTGGTCCATACCCTCAACGGCTCAGCGCTGGCAGTGGGCCGCACGCTGATAGCGATCATGGAGAACTATCAGAACGAAGATGGAAGCATCACGATCCCAGAAGTGCTTAAGCCGTACATGTGATATTCTCCTGTCATTCCGGGCTTGATCTGGAATCTTGCGGGCGTGCAGGAGGTTTTTTGGGAATTTTTGATAAAATCACATCTCTTTTTGGATCGGGGTGTAGCGCAGCCTGGTAGCGCGCATCGTTCGGGACGATGAGGTCGCAGGTTCGACTCCTGTCACCCCGACCATTTTCCCCATTTTATGGTACTCTATGTGTAGCTGTCAGTGGATTTGACGGTTAACAACTTTGAATTCCTATCCAATACCTACCCGTTAGACCGTTGTCCCTTCACTGTGTTCTCGCATTTTAAGCATCCCTTCCATGCTCAGGTAGCTGTTGAGGGCATTGAGGTAGGCGCGGGCGCTGGCGAGCATCGTATCCATGCTCAATCCGTGTCCGATCATGGCCGGTTCGTTGTCGTTGAACGTGACCTTGACGGTGACGTTGGCCAGGGCGTCTTTGCCCTGGGAGACCGATTTGACCCGGTAGTCCAGCAGCAGCCCATGGTGACCGGTGATACGGTCGATGGTCTTGAAAACCGCATCGATGGTGCCGTCCCCGATCCCGGCATCGGTGATCTCCCCCTCTTTGTCGGCGATGGTCACTGCGGCGCTGGGGACCCCGCCGGTGGAATCCATCAGTTGAAGTGCTACCAGCTCATAGGTTTTTTCGATCGCGGTCATCTCGCTGGTGACCAGGGCGCGGATGTCGTCGTCGTAGATCTCTTTTTTCTTGTCCGACAGCTCCTTGAAGCGCTCGAATGCGCCGGAGAGTTCTTCGTCGTTGAGCGCAAATCCCAGTTTGGTGAGCTTGTCACGGAAGGCGGCACGGCCGGAGTGTTTGCCGAGCACCAGGGTATCAT
>CAYSQV010000203.1:0-2475 GCA_964433295.1 uncultured Nitratifractor sp.
GGCTCGATCCTGAGACCCTTATGGAACGGTTCGGAAAGCAGGGACGGTTTATGCAGACAGCATTGGATCAGTTCGGCGCAGAAGATTTGACCCGTTTTTTTGCCGAGATCGGCGTGGAGACCCATGCACCCGACGGGTTCCATGTGTTTCCCGTCAGTCACAGGGCCGAGACGATCGTCGAGGCCATGATCACTGAAATGGAGCGGCTCGGAGTCAAGGTGCTGTCCGGGCAGCGGGTGACACAGATACCCACAGAGGGGAAGCATATTCTGGGGGTACGAACTACCACGGCCTTTTATCCTGCGCCCCATATCCTCATCGCCACCGGCGGACGAGGGTATCCGATGCTCGGCAGCACCGGAGACGGATATGCGCTGGCCGAATCGCTCGGCCACACGACCGCCCCCCTCTACCCGGCCATGATGCCGCTGCGCACGGCCGAGACGTGGGTGGCAGGGTGCCGGGCCGATACCCTGCCCCGCGTCACACTCCGGGTTGATCTGAAAAAACACCGAAAACTCCACGCTACGGGTGATCTGATCTTTACACGTACCGGAATACGGGGGCCGGTTGTGCTGGACTTTTCACGGGAAATTACACCGCTGCTGAGCCGCTACGACAGGGTGCCCATCCTTGCCAATTTGACACAGGGGATGCACGAAGAGCATGTGCGCAAACACATCAAGGCAGAACAAGCAAAAGATCCCCGCCAAAGCACCCTCGCCCTGCTGCGGACCCTCCTGCCTGAGTCGGTCAGCCGTGCCCTGTGCAGTATTGCGCAGGCCGATACCGACACGACTCTCTCCCGCCAAAGCGGCTCCGTACGCGATCACCTCATCCGCCTGCTGGTCGCCACACCTCTGACCATCATCGGACACGACGGGTTTGACAAGGCAATGATCACACGGGGCGGCATCCGGCTCAACGAGGTCAACGCCAAAACGCTGGAGAGCAAAAAGGTCCCTGGAGTCTCTTTTGCGGGTGAAGTGCTTGATCTCGACGGACCGTGCGGAGGGTACAACCTCCAGTGGGCATTTTCCAGCGGAGTTCTGGCGGCTCAGGCTGCTTGCAGGCGGGGACAAACGCTATGAAGCAGCTTCCCCCTGTCGCGCCATGAGCGGCTTTTTGGCCATCGCTTCAAACACCTTCTCCGGAAGCAGCGGCAGACGCAATGTCTGCACAATACCCAAGCCCTCCGGAATCGGCAGATGACGTTCAAACCCGTTTTTCAACAGGATCACCCGCAGCGGTCTTTGGCACTGCTGGGCAAGCAGACGGCCGATCCACTCTTCCCCCAGCGCAGCGTATGTAATGACCACCGTTTCGTACTTCTCCCACGCTTCAGGCAGCGCATCTCCCGGGAGCACTACGTCTATTTTCCGGGGATCCAAACTTCCCGAAAGCATCTCTTTGAAAGAGCGGACCGTTGCCCGGTTGTGCGAGACAATCACCAACGGGGCATCCGGCACCTTCTTCCGCTCTTCACCGGCTTTGACATGCCAAGGGAGCGTGATACGATAGTGCACTTCTTCATCGGATTGCGACATCGGACGCAGCGCCCCTCCCATCAACCGCAGCAACTCATGGGCAATAAAATTTTTGAGTTTGCGGGTGGAATGGTGGGCATCTCCCGTCTCACTCCATGCCACAAGAACATCCTCCCGCATCAACAAGACCCTCTCCCGCCCTTCTCCCTGAGGGATGCTCACATCAAACATCACCCTCTCCCCGGCCACATCGGCATCAATGGAGAGGATCACCGTCGCATCATACAGGTCCTGCCCCAGCTCGACCAGAAAGGTACGCAAAATCTGCTCAAGGCGCCGGGCATCTCCCCGGATGTACCCAATCGCCGCCGGATCAAAACGATACACCAGTTCGTTCCTCTTCAACAAATAATGGGGCTCCATCTGCTGACTGAGACGTTTGAGCATCTCCCCAAGATCAAACCAGACCGTTTCCAACTGAAGTTTTTCCAGACGTATGCGTGAAAAATCCTGAAGATCCTGCATCGCATCGAGCAGCAGACTTTCGTCCCGCCGAAAGCGGGTCATCTCATTGTTGATCGTATCCCAATCCAGTGTTTCTCGGCTTTGCCCTTCAAACACTTCCCGGTGGCGACGTATCCCCACAGTTGAATTTTCCAGACGGTCTCCGATCACACCCAAAAGAATGTTTTGGCGTGTTTCAATCTCCCGCTGTGCTGTCAGCATCTCAGTATATTGGCGCGTCAACACCTTGACTTTGTCCGAAGAGAGATAGAGGGCAAAGATCCCGATCACCGCCAGACCGAACAGGGCGATCCAGATCGTAATGTCATCGGTTTGTCCCACCGGATAGCTCTCTGCACGCAGCCACTGCATCCCCAAAAGCACGCTACCGGCAATTGTCCATCTATTTTTTTTCTTTGGCATCCCCGGCCTCCATCAGCGTATTCAAGTCTCTCTGGATTTTTTCCTGCTCCTCATCCAGCTG
>CAYSQV010000204.1:0-2468 GCA_964433295.1 uncultured Nitratifractor sp.
CTGCACCAAAAGCTCAAAAACTCCGACACACTCCGCCTGCGATACACTTCACAGACAACAACCAGACGAGAGCCCATACACACTCTAAGTGATTTTTGACTAAAATAATGCACTTTATCTTCAGGGAACCCTATATGCTCAAAAAAAACAACAAGATCGTTCTGACAGGCTTTGCCCTCAGCATGGTCGCCGGGATCGCACTGAGCTCCTCCACGCTCTATGCACAGGAGACTGCCCAAAAAACAACCCGCGAAAGCAAGCTGCAGGCCTATCTCAAATTTACCAAAATCCTTAATCTGATCGAGAATCAATACGTCGATGAGGTCAACACCACCGATCTGATCAACAAAGCCCTCAAGGGGCTCATGACCAATCTCGATGCCCACTCCACCTACATGGACGCCAAGGCTTTTAAAGACCTTACCGTCCAGACCAAAGGGGAATTCGGAGGGCTGGGGATCGTCGTCGGCATGCGCAACGGCGCGCTGACAGTTATCGCTCCCATCGACGACACTCCCGCCAAAAAGGCCGGCATCAAAGCCGGAGACATCATCCTCAAAATTGACGACAAAGTCACCCTGGGGATGACCATCGACGAAGCGGTCAAGCTCATGCGGGGCAAACCCAAGACCTCCACGGTGCTGACCATCGTCCGCAAAAACGAGAACAAACCGCTCAAGATCAAGATCGTCCGCGACATCATCCATATCCAGTCGGTCAAAGCCAAAACAATCGGCAAGAAAAAAGATATCCTCTATCTTGACATCAGTTCGTTTGATGCCAACGTCGTCAAAAATGTCCGCAAAGCCCTCCAGGAACACCCCAAGACCCGGGGAATCATTCTCGATCTGCGCAACAACCCCGGCGGGCTGCTCAATCAGGCGACCGGACTGCTCGACATGTTCATCGACAAAGGGGTCCTTGTCAGCCAGAAAGGGCGCAACCCCCAGGAGAATTCTGAGTTTAGAGCCCATGCCAAGGGGACCGACACCCGCACCCCCATCGTGATCCTGGTCAACGGCGGAAGCGCCAGTGCCAGCGAGATCGTCAGCGGCGCCATGCAGGACGATCGGCGGGCGATCCTCGTCGGCGAGAAAACATTTGGGAAAGGCTCGGTCCAGGTTGTGATCCCCATCGGACAGGAAGACGGGCTCAAACTCACCGTCGCCCGCTACTACCTCCCCAGCGGCCGCACGATCCAGAATAAAGGAGTCACTCCCGATGTGATCGTCCATCCGGGCAAGGTCACCCGTGACAACAACGACTCGTTCAGCCTCAAGGAACGTGACCTCAAACAACACCTCCAGAGCGAGTTGAGCAAGATCGACGGCAACACCACAGCACCTGCAGAGAGCAACACCACCGCAGAGACCAACACCACCGAAGCGCAAAAACACCGCATCACCGAAGAGACCCTATATGAAGATGCGCAGCTCAAAGAGGCGGTCGATATCCTCAAAGCGCTCATGATCACCCGGGAGGCACAATAAATGGACAAAACCACCCTCCTCTACGAAGGCAAGGCCAAAAAGATCTGGGAGACCGACGAACCCCACCTGCTCATCTCGGAGTTCAAAGACTCCCTGACGGCATTTAACGGCGAAAAGAAATCCTCCGAAGCGGGCAAAGGGGCACTCAACAACGCCATCTCTACCGAGCTTTTCCGCTATCTCAACGCCAAGGGGATCCCGACCCATTACGTCGACACGATCGACGCAACCCACATGCTCCACAAACGGGCCGAGGTGATCCTCATCGAAGTGATCGTCCGCAACATCGCCACAGGAAGCCTCAGCCGCAATCTCGGGATCGAGGACGGCAAGGTGCTGCCCTTTACCCTTGTCGAGTTTGATTACAAAAATGACGAGCTGGGAGACCCAAAGCTCAATGACCAGCACTGCCTGATCCTGGAGCTTGTCCACGACCAAAGCGAGCTGGAATACATCCGTTTTCAAGCCCGCCGGATCAACACCATTCTGAGTGAGCTCTACGGTTCACTGGGAATCAAACTGGTCGATTTCAAGCTCGAATTCGGCCGTGACCGTGATGGCAACATCATCCTCATTGACGAGCTCAGTCCGGACAATTTCCGCCTCTGGGATGCCCAGACCAATGAAAAGCTTGACAAAGACCGCTTCAGAGAGGGGCTTGGCGGCCTCACCGAAGCCTACACACAGGTGCTTGAGCGCCTCCAAAACCGCTAAGGAGTCTTTATGAAAGCGATCATCAACGTCTATCTCAAAGAAGGGGTCCTCGACCCGCAGGGAAAGGCCGCACACCACGCACTCGGTTCACTGGGATTTGACAACGTCACCGATGTCCGTATCGGCAAGCAGATCGTCCTCCAGCTCGATGCTTCCGACCGCGCATCCGCCGAAGGGCAGATCAAGGAGATGGCCGAAACCCTCCTGGCCAACACCGTCATCGAAGACTTTCAGATAGAGATCGTCGGATGAAAACGCTCAACG
>CAYSQV010000205.1:0-2429 GCA_964433295.1 uncultured Nitratifractor sp.
GGATTTTTTCCTGATCCTCATCCAGCTGCGCACGAAGGCGATCGATCTTTTTGATCTGCATCGCACTGCGCAGGATGAAATAGAGCGCGATCAATGCCATCACTACCAATAAAAACCATGGGTTGGATACTAAATATGTCATACGGGCATCGTATCAAATAAAAATCAAAAAATAGTCAAAAAGGTGAAAAAAAGAATGGGATAAAGATTATTCCCATTCGATGGTAGCAGGAGGTTTGGAGCTGATATCGTATACCACGCGGTTGATCCCGTCGATCTCGTTGATGATGCGGCGACTGATGTTCTCCAGGACATCGTGGGGAATATGGGCAAACGTCGCCGTCATCCCATCCACACTCTCGACCATCCGCACCGCCACCGTGTTGTCGTAGGTGCGGTTGTCCCCCATGACCCCTACGCTGCTGACATTGAGCAGCACGGTAAAGGCCTGCCAGACCTTCTCATAGTATCCCGTCGCACGCAGCTCCTCCTGCATGATCGCGTCGCTCTCGCGCAGCAGACGGAGGGCCTCTTCGTTGACCTCACCCATGACCCGGATCGCCAACCCCGGACCGGGGAAGGGATGCCGGCCGATCATGTGCCGGGGAAGTCCCAGTTCCAGTCCCAGTTTGCGTACTTCGTCCTTGAAGATCTCCCGCAGCGGTTCAACCAATTCAAACGTCATCCATTCCGGCAGGCCGCCGACATTATGGTGGGATTTGATGGTCTTGGAGGGACCTTTGACGCTGACCGATTCAATCACATCGGTGTAGAGGGTACCTTGCGCCAGGAAGCTGACATCGGTGTGCTTTTTGGCCTCGGCATCAAAGACCTCAATAAACTTCTCCCCGATGATCTTGCGCTTTTGTTCCGGATCGGTCACACCGGCCAATGCGCCCAGGAATTCTTTGCGGGCATCGATGGTAATCAGAGGAATATCCAGCATCGTGAACATCTCCTGCACCTGTTCCGCTTCGTCTTTGCGCAGCAGTCCCTGATCGACGAAAACACAGACCAGATTCTCTTTGGGGAGTGCCTCGTGCAGGAGTGCTGCCACCACCGAACTGTCCACACCGCCGCTGACACCGCAGAGTACCTTGCGATCTCCAACCTGCTGACGGATCTGGGCGATCTTCTCTTTAGCGAAGCTCCCCATGTTCCAGGTACTTTCTACTCCGCAAATGTACTTGGCAAAATTCTTGAGCATGGCCGTGCCCTGCTCGGTATGGTGAACTTCGGCATGAAACTGGATCGCATAGACCCTCCGTCTCTCATCGGCTATTGCAGCAAAAGGTGAATTTTCGGATGTGCCAATCACGGTGAAGCCTTCCGGAATCCGTTCGGCCTTGTCTCCGTGACTCATCCAGACCGTCGTACCGTCCGCAATGCCGTTGAACAGGCCTGTCCCCTCTTTGATCGTGAGTTTGGCTTTGCCGTATTCGTGGTGATCGGCTGCGACCACCTCTCCGCCAAAGTGTTGCGTGATCAGCTGCATCCCGTAACAGATCCCCAGGATCGGCACCCCCAGATCCCAGATCCCGGGATCGGGATGGTAGGCGTTTTTGGCATAGACCGAAGCCGGACCGCCGGAGAGAATGATCCCCCGGGGAGCACGTGCCTGAATATCCTCGAGCGATTCACGGTAAGGTACTACCTCGGTATACACCCCGCTTTCGCGCAGTTTGCGGGCGATCAGCTGGGTATATTGCGATCCAAAATCCAATACCAGTATCGGGACGTGTTTCATTCAATTCCTTTTTTGCGTTGTGTGTGTTTGCAAGGGGAGCCGCAGGTCGGGGTGCCCTCACCCCGACCTACACAAGCAGCCCCAAGTATCCGTCTCTATCCGATATGCAGAACCTCAAACTGCACATACCATACCGCAATCGAGACGATGTACCCGACCAAGACCATCCAGGCATATTTGATGTGGGCGCTGAACGTATAAATACCGTGCATCTTGCCCATCACCCCGACTCCGGCAGCCGAACCGAACGAGATCAGCGATCCGCCGATCCCGGCGGTGAGTGTCACCAGCATCCACTGAGCCCGTTCATCCAGTCCGATTCCCATATTGGGATCGGCTTTGAGGACAGCCGACATCACCGGGACATTGTCCACAATGGCCGAGAGGAACCCAACCCCGATGTTGGCCGTGGTGGGACCGACTTTGTCATACAGCGCCGTGAAGTATTCCAGGAATCCGAGGAAATGAAGTCCGCCGACCGCCGCAAGGATACCGAAGAAGAACAGCAACGTATCGTTCTCGATGTGCGCAATCCATTTGAACACATTGACCCGGGTTGCCGAAGGGCTCTTATCGAGAAAATAGACATAAAGCTTGAGGATCGACAGGCCGAACATCATCCCCCACATCGCCGGCAGGTGGAGCAGCTGATGTGACAAGACCGCAGTGGCGATCGTCAGCC
>CAYSQV010000206.1:0-2422 GCA_964433295.1 uncultured Nitratifractor sp.
GCACTTTGAGCTTCTGGCCGATACGAAGTGTATCACTCTCTTTCATCCCGTTCATCTGGCGCAGCGCTTTGATCGAAATGTGGTATTTGTGTGCGATGCCGGAGAGGGTATTGCCGCTTTTGACCTCGTAGATCTTCGTCTTGCCTGAAGGTGTTGGGGTTGTACCTTTTTTGGCAGAGGTACCGGAGGCAGTTTTGGTCTTTTTGGGGGACTTGATCACTTTTTTGCCCATGGTGACCCTGGCTCCATCCATCAGCTGGGCGACATATTTTTTCTGCTTGAGGGAGACGGCGATCATATCCTTGACCTTTTCATAGGGAAGCGTTTCTCCCTTGGGGCCTTTGAAAAGTTTTTTATTCTTATTGTAGGCTTTTTTTATCTCATCCTCGCTGATAGATACGTTCGTGATTTTCTTTGAAAGCCAATAATTGACAAGGACCTGTTTCTGATCTTGACGGCTAAGCTGTTTCTTTGCCATTCCGACTAAAAGTGCATCCGCAGCCAGACGTTTGACGACATCTCTTTTGTCTTTGGGGCGCAACTGATGGTATTTGAGTTTCCCCTTGGTTACCACTTTCAAAAAAGCATTCGCTTCGCGTTCCGTGATGGGATAGCCGTTGACTCTGCCAATGACTTTGGCCGAGAGGATACCGCCGCCTAATAACATCCCGACAAGCAGTGCCGCCGCAATTTTTTTCATGTGTGTTTCCCCGCCTTCAATGCTATTTGGTCCCGTTCTGCTCTTTGGAGAGCACCACTTTGGCTTTGTTTTTCAACGTCTCGGCCAGTTTTGCCATTTTGGCACTAAAAGTTTTTTGTTTGAGCATGTTGATGATCCGCTCTTTGGCCTCTTCGTACGGAATGGCCTTGGCGGGCTTAAGATCCTCGACATAGATCACATGAAAACCAAATTGTGTCTTGACCGGCTTGGAAGAGACCTCCCCTTTTTTCATCGCAAACACAGCGTCGTTGAAGGGTTTGACCATCTGCCCGGCACCGAAAAAGCCCAGATCCCCGCCTTTGGGTCCGGTCGGTCCGGTCGACTTCTCTTTTGCCAGCTCGACAAAACGCTTTTGGAGCGCATCCCCCTGAAGACCTTTGAGTTGATCGATAATCTCCTGCGCCCCTTTTTCATCCTTCACAAGGATATGGCGGGCATGCACTTGCGCCGGGATTTTGAATTCGTCCGGATGCTTGTCGTAATAACTCTTGGCCTCACTGTCACTGACAACCGTGTTGCGAAACTGCTCACCGATCCAGGTGCGTACCATCAGCTCCTCTTTGTCCCGCTCCAATGCGTTGATATAATCCGGACTTTTTTCAATCTCCTCTTTTTTGGCCTGTTTGATGAACAAGGCTCGCTCGATCAGACGGTCCACGATCATTTTCTTTTGATCTTCCGGCAACATATCGTAGCGTGCACCGGATTGTGTCTGGGCGACGTAGATATTGGCATCTTCAGTTGTAATCTCTTTGCCGTCCACCGTTGCCAATACTTCGGCTGAAAGAGCGGCAACACCCAATGAGATGATGAGGGCGGTCGTACTTATGAGTTTATGCATTATTGAATCCTTTGTCTCAAAAATTTAATGGGAAATTATATCGCAGATGCTTAAATCAAACATTAACGGCCCCCACGCTATCATGCCAAAGACCAAATCCAGGAGCAGTCATGGCGCGAATCAAGCCGGCAACCCAAACCGAGATCCAGGCAATCAAGCAACTTTTTCTCAAACATTACCCAGACTCAATAACCGAGCTGCAATACAAAAACCTATACCAATTGCTTATATCAGTGATGCTCTCTGCCCAATGTACCGATAAAAGGGTCAATCTCATTACGCCGGCACTCTTTGAGGCCTACCCCGATCCCGTCGCACTGGCCAATGCTGATCTGGAAGAGGTAAAATCCTACATCAAAACCTGCTCATTTTTCAACAACAAAGCCAAAAATCTCATCAAGATGGCCCAGTCGGTCGTCGAAAACTATGGCGGAGAGATCCCGCTGGATGCCAAAGAACTTGTCAAACTCGCAGGAGTGGGTCAAAAAACGGCAAATGTCGTCATGATCGAGTACACCCAGGCCAATCTGATGGCGGTTGATACCCATGTCTATCGTGTCGCGCACCGCCTGGGTCTGTGTCGCGCAAAAACGGCCGCCGAATGCGAAGCCCAACTGACCCGCAAATTCAAAACCGACCTCCATCGCCTCCATCAAGCAATGGTGCTGTTTGGCAGGTACAAATGCAAAGCCCTCAAACCCGAATGCGATGATTGCTTCATGAAGCCGTATTGCAAAACAACACAAAGCTTCAAAGCAGGATGATATCGGCAAGTTGGTGCATCGGTTATCTCACTTCTAACTCCTCACTCCTCACTCCTCACTGCTCACTATTCTCTTGACCACCCGAAAGGTCCTCTC
>CAYSQV010000207.1:0-2395 GCA_964433295.1 uncultured Nitratifractor sp.
TTTTATCCGTCATCCGGAAAAATCACTGCTCAACTGTTGCGATACCGAGGTGGAGGGTGGGGAGATCAACACCACATTGCCTGCGTTTGAATCGGTGATAAAACCGTAATTTTTTCCTCTCTGTACGGTACGGCACCGTGCTTAATTTAATTACGCTATAATTGCCGATACATTTTCACATTACAGGAGTACAAAATGGCCATTTTCGATGAAGTAAAAGAGGTTGTCGTCGAGCAGCTTAATGTCAGCCCCGATGAGGTAAAAGAGGATTCGAAATTTGCGGACGACCTGGGAGCAGACAGCCTGGATGTTGTCGAGCTGGTTATGTCGCTTGAAGAGAAGTTCGATATCGAGATTCCCGATGAAGAGGCTGAGAACATCGCTACCGTTGCCGATGCGATCAAATTCATCGAAAACGCAAAAGCATAACCCCCTCCGCCTTCGGGCGGGCCAAGGGACAGATGAGAGATCGAAGCATTTGGGAGTGAGTGTTTCGATCTATTATCATTAGAGCAAGAGGAGCAAGCGTGAAGCGTGTGGTAGTGACGGGTTTGGGGATGATCAACAGCGTCGGGCACGATGCCCCGAGCGCCTTTGATGCGATTGTGTCCGGGGAGTGCGGGATCGATACGATCACCCATTTTGATCCACAGATGTATTCAGCGCGCATTGCCGGGGAGGTCAAGGACTTTGATCCGGCGACCGTTATGGACCCCAAGGAGGTCAAAAAAGCCGACCGTTTTATCCACCTGGGGATCAAAGCCGCCGCCGAAGCGATGGCCGATGCCGGTTTTGGCGAGGGGATTGAGATGACCCGGTTTGGGATCAGCGCAGCCTCCGGGATCGGCGGTCTGCCGACGATTGAGCGCAACTCCATCGTACTCAACGATCGCGGTCCCCGTCGTATCTCTCCCTTTTTTATTCCTTCGGCGCTGGTGAATATGCTGGGGGGATTTGTTTCGATCGCCCACGGTCTGCAGGGGCCCAACCTCTCATCCGTTACTGCCTGTGCCGCCGGAACCCATGCAGTGAGCGAAGCGGCCAAGACCATCGTGCTCGGTGGGGCTGATAGGATGCTGGTCGTGGGAGCCGAAGCAACCATTACCGGGATCGGTGTGGGCGGATTTGCCGCGATGAAAGCGCTCTCGACACGCAACGATGATCCCAAAACAGCTTCCAGACCTTTTGATGCCGATCGGGACGGATTTGTGATGGGGGAAGGGGCTGGATCGCTGGTACTTGAAGAGTACGATGCGGCTGTTGCGCGGGGCGCGAGGATCTATGCGGAGCTGGTCGGTTTCGGTGAGAGCGGGGATGCCAATCACATTACAACTCCGACTATGGACGGTCCGCTGCGTGCGATGCGCGCGGCCTATGCCATGGCGGGAGAGCCGACGATCGATTACATCAACGCCCACGGTACCTCCACTCCGGTAAATGACAAGAATGAAACCGCCGCCATCAAGGAGCTCCTCGGCGGCAAAGAGGCCTGCCCTCCGGTCAGCTCTACCAAAGGACAGATCGGTCACTGCCTTGGTGCGGCCGGTGCGATTGAGGCGGTGATTTCTGTCATGGCGATGGATCGGGGGATCATCCCGCCGACGATCAATTACACGACCCCTGATCCGGTCTGTGATCTGGATTATGTGACCGAAGGGGCACGCCGGGCCGATTTGAAGGTGGTCATGTCCAATTCGTTCGGTTTTGGCGGCACCAACGGCGTGCTGATCTTCAAAAAAGTCGACTAAGGTATCCCGATGGCTTCGTATCTCGATTTCGAAAAACCGCTTGAAGCGATCGAAACCGATATTGAAGCGGCCAAAGCCCGGGGAGATGTCGATGCGGTGGAGATCCTCGAAAAAGATCTTGCCAAAGAGGTGAAAAAGGTATTCAACGGCCTGAGTGACTACCAGAAGCTTCAGCTGGCCCGTCATCCAGATCGTCCCTATGCGCTGGATTATGTCCGTTTGTTGATGGAGGACGCACAGGAGATTCACGGGGATCGTCATTCTAAAGATGATCTTCCCATCCTCGTCTATCTCGGTTGGATCGGCGGCGAACGGGTGGTGGTGATCGGCGAGCAAAAAGGACGGGGGACCAAGCACAAGCTGCGTCGGAATTTCGGTATGCCCAACCCCGAGGGGTACCGCAAGGCTCTGCGTGCGGTCAAGCTGGCTGAAAAGTTCAATATCCCCGTATTGATGCTCATTGACACTCCGGGTGCGTATCCGGGGATCGAAGCAGAAGAGCGAGGCCAAAGCGAAGCGATCGCCCGTAACCTGCTGGAGTTTTCCGGCGTCAAGGTTCCCATGATCTCGGTGGTGATTGGAGAAGGGGGCTCCGGAGGTGCGCTGGCGATCGGGGTAGCGGATCGGCTGGCGATGATGCGCTATTC
>CAYSQV010000208.1:0-2388 GCA_964433295.1 uncultured Nitratifractor sp.
GCGACCAATGCCGCGACCGACAAGGTCATCCAGAGTGTCGTGAAATTCCTCAAAGAGAACCACTTCGAGAAATATCCGACTGTCAAAAACCTCGTCACCGATGCCCTCGATCAATACGGCAAGATCAAAGAGCAAAAAGCCAAATCGGATGAAGCGGTCAAAGCTGGAGATCTGGAAAAAGCGATTCTGTTCGAGAACATGATCTGGCAGTACATGGTCAAAACTGCGGACGTCGGTATCCGGGCCAAAGACCTCCTGGTCAAGAAGATCGCTACTCCGATGAGCGAAGCGGCCAAAAAAGGTCAGGAAGCGTTTGATGAAGGCGGATGCGGCGGATGCCACGTTATCGGAAAAGTCTCTTCCGGACCGGACCTGACCGGAGTACTCCAGCGCCACGAAAACGGCGAGAAGTGGGTAGCCGAGTTCATCAAGGATCCCAAGTCCAAGTTCAAAGATCCGTATGTTGAGTCGATGATCAACTACTTTAATCTTCGCATGCCCAACCAGGGTATGAGCGATGAGCAGATCAAAGACATCATTGAGTACTTTAAGTGGGTTGAGAAAAACGCCAACCTCTTCTAAGTCAACATTGTGTTGTCGGGGGCTTGCCCCCGGCGCCCACTTTCTGTAACCGATACCATCCATTACCCGTACTATGCAATTGATAGCGATTATTGATATTTGTCAACACATGGTAAGGGCGATTGATGTACAATCGAACCGAAATACAAAAAGGAGTCTGTGATGAACAGTTCGCTGACCAAATCAAGGATCTTTGCGCTGTTGGCGCTGGGGATCTTGCTCTATTTCTTTGTGATCCCGGCGGTCTTTACCCACGACGTCGTAGAATTGGCTGCCGCCGGCAAAGCCGACAAATACAACTCTCTGACGTACAAAGTGTGGGACTACTATCAGAAGGGGCGTTATGTCAGTCCCGATACCCCCAAAGGCTCGGCCGGCAATCTGAAAAAAATGATCGAGAACGACGGGGAACTTTCGGTCGCCACGGCGCCAATCTGGTATGTGGCTCTGGAGGCACCCAACTACCCCAAGGAGTCGTTCCCCAACGGTATTCCGGTCTATTATCACTTTGATGGATTCAGTGGGGATGTGCACGAGATGGAGACGATCAACCACTTCATCGGCATGGATCCGATGGAGAGAGGGGCACCGTATCTCAGGGCAGTGGCTCCGTATGCGCTGCTGGGGGTGGCGGTCCTTTTTGTGCTGTTTATCCTCTACAACTCGCGCTTGCTCAATCTCCTGATGCTGATTCCGGTGGCACTGCCGCTTATTTTTGTCGGCATCTACTCCTACTGGCTCTACTGGTTTGGGCATCACATGCATGCCTGGGGTGCGTTCAAGATCAAACCCTTTACGCCGACGGTATTTGGTGACGGCAAAGTGGCGCAGTTTACGACCCATTCGTATCCGACGATCGGTTTTTGGCTGCTGGTGGCCATTTCGGTGTTGAGTCTGCTGGCGATGGTCTCGCGCAAAAAAGCGATGAAAGAGATGGAAGCGTAGGGGGCAATCCCCCAGTACCTTTTGGTTGACAATAAGGAATGACGGCTTGATGAAACACGTGAGTGTGATCTTTTTATCACTGTTCAGTATCCTTGCAGCGAACAATCCGCTGCAGGAGGCGATCGACAAAGCCCCGTCCGGGGCACGGCTGGAGTTGCCGGCCGGTGTTTATCACGGCAACATCGTCATCAACAAACCGCTCATTCTCGACGGCGTCAACCAGAAGGCGATCATTGTAGGGGACGGCAACGACACGGTGATCCGTGTCAAGGGCTCGTTCGTGACGGTGACCAATCTCACCATTCGCCACAGCGGGGCACAGCATGAGCGTGTGGACGCAGGGATTGCCGCCAAAAAAGGACGCCACATTACGCTGACCAACAACCGCATCGAGGATTGTCTGTTTGGTATCGATCTGCAGGAGGTGCACGAATCGAACATCAGCAACAACTGGATCACCTCCAAACCTTTCGAGCTTGGGCTCAGAGGGGACGGGGTACGCCTGTGGTACTCCAACGACAACATCCTCACCCGCAACTACCTTACCCGATCACGTGATTTTGTGGTCTGGTACAGCCACGGCAACCTGATCGAGAACAATTACGGCGAATACGGACGCTATTCGCTCCATTTTATGTATACGGGCAAAAACTACGTGCACAACAACACCTATGTGCACAATACCGTGGGGATCTTTTTTATGTACTCGCGTGATACGATTGCGACAGGGAACATTGTGAAAAACTCTCTGGGGACTACCGGAGTGGGGATTGGTTTTAAAGACGCGTCCAATTTCACGCTCAAGGACAACAAGATCCTCTATTGTGCGCGGGGATTTTACATTGACCGTTCCCCGTTTGA
>CAYSQV010000209.1:0-2377 GCA_964433295.1 uncultured Nitratifractor sp.
TCGCTTACGGTATCGCCGATGCATGCAGCAAACAGGGCGCTGAAATGGCGATCACGTTTCTCAATGAGCGGTTTGAATCCAAGCTCTCTCCCATCGCCGAGGAGCTTGGGTGCGGCGAACGGCTCTATCCGTGCGATGTCAGCAAGCCCGAGGAGATCATAGCCCTGCGCGAAGCGATCGCACGGGATATGGGCCAGATCGACTTTATCGTCCATTCGATCGCCTTCTCTCCGCGAGAAGGCCTGGAAGGGCGCTTCAGTGACATCCCCAAAAGTGCGTTCAATGTCGCCATGGAGATCTCTGTCTATTCGCTGATCGAGCTTGCCCGCGAGCTCAAGCCGGTGCTGAGTGATAATGCTTCGATTCTCACGCTTAGCTACTACGGCGGAGAGAAATACATCCCCAACTACAACCTCATGGGGATTGCCAAAGCAACCCTGGAGATGACGGTCAAATATTTGGCCGAGGATCTTGGCAAAGACGGTATCCGGGTCAATGCCATCAGTGCCGGCCCCATCAAGACCCTGGCGGCTGCCGGGATCGGGGAGTTTGGGTTTATCCTCAAGTGGAACGAAGCCAATGCGCCGCTTAAGCGCAACGTCACTATCCACGATGTGGGCAATGCCGGTATGTATCTTCTCAGCGACCTGGCCCGCGGTGTCACCGGAGAGATTCACCATGTCGATGGAGGCTACAATGTCATGGGGATGCCGGCTGTGGAGTTTGACGAAAACAACAAACCGTCGTTGGTGTGGAAGGGTTGAGGCCGATCCGCAAACAACACCTGCGTGTCGTTTGCCGGTCTCAACGGAAAGTCGCGTTATGCAAAAGCGCGGCGTGTTGCATCGCGATTCCCGGATAAACAGGATTGCAAAGTGGGCAATGGCAACACCCTACGCATAAGAGAGGAAAAACATCGTGAACGATTCACAAACCTATCTCGCCAAAAAAGCCTTCTTCGACCGTGTCCTGACCATCTACGGCCGTCATGCCGTCATGGAAGCACTCGGGAATGACACGCTGACCGTCCACAAACTCCATCTGTCTCTCTCCAACAAACCCTCCAAAGAGCTGGATCGGATGGAGACCCTCGCCCAGACACGCCATATCCCCATCGCCCGTCACGACAAAAAATCCCTCTCCCGCATCTCCAAAAACAGTCGCCTTGATCAGGGAGTGGCGTTGGATATAGTGATGGAGAATTTCGTAAATGAGGAGGATTTTTTGGAGCAGAACGGATCGTTTCGTGTGATGGCCTTGGATGGCGTGACCAATCCGCAAAATCTCGGAATGATCATCCGCTCGTGTGCGGCGGGCACGATCGACGCTCTTCTCCTTCCGACTCGCGGGACGGCCGGGATATCTCCGCTGGTGATCCAGGCAAGTGCGGGGACGGTGTTCAGACTGCCGATCATCAAAACCGCAGATTTGACCGCTTCTTTGGAACGGTTTGCGCACGCCGGGGCGCGGCTTTGTGCCCTGGAGGCTGATGCGAAGCTGGATTATCGAGATGTGCCGACTGGGCAGAAGAGTCTGTTTGTGCTGGGCAATGAATCTGACGGTATCAGCCCGGAAGTCTCCGCACGGTGCAATACGGCGATTGCAATTCCGATGCGCAGGGGTGTCGAGTCTCTCAATGTTGCTGTCGCTGCTGCGTTGATAGCGTTTGCGTAGATGGTTTACCTGACACTCTTTTTTTCCGCTTTTGTTTCGGCAACATTGTGGCCGATGGGGAGCGAGGCGGTACTGCTCTATGATATCTCCGAGGGGTACCCTGTCGGGTGGCTTTGGGTCGCTGCAACATCCGGCAATACACTCGGCGCGGCGGTCAACTATTGGATGGGACTGGGTGGTGAGGCGATGCTGGAAGAGAAGAAGGTGATCAAACCGGGCGCTCTGGCCCCGATCCATCGCTATTTTGAACGTTGGGGGGCAGGGACGCTGCTGATGAGCTGGCTGCCGGCGGTGGGGGATTTGTTTACGTTTGTGGCCGGTGTGGTGCGCTATCCGTTTGGACGTTTTATCCTGTGGGTGCTCATCGCAAAAGGCGGACGGTATGCCGTGCTGCTTTGGGGGTATGACAGGTTGGCAGGGACATAAAGGATCAGGGCTTTTCTCGGGTGGTTTTGTCGATCGTGAGTCTCCAGCTATTCTCCCCCGGCTCGAGCCGATAGCGGATCACCTGTTTGCCGCCGCCTGGGCAGCAGTTTGGATCCCCTTTTCGGTAGATCGGGAATGTCCGTACGAGGTGATCTTTTGTGAGTGCAAAGGTGTCATGCCCCATGTATCCGGCCGCCAGATCCTTTGGAAGTTCTGTGAGGGTGATCAGCGAGAGCGAGCGATTGCGGTCGGCACTGTAAGCAACGATCTCTCCGTA
>CAYSQV010000210.1:0-2375 GCA_964433295.1 uncultured Nitratifractor sp.
ACTCTCTGCGTGCACTTGAAAAAACTGTCGCGGGGTGCTATCTTTGTGAGTTGAGCAAGAGCCGCCACAAAACGGTCTTTGGAGAGGGGAATGAGCAGGCAGAGGTGATGTTCGTCGGCGAGGGGCCCGGCGCGACCGAGGACAGTACAGGTCGGCCGTTTGTGGGACGGGCAGGCGAGCTCCTGACCAATATGATCGAAAACGTGCTTCTCATCCCCCGCAGCGAAGTTTACATCGCCAACATCGTCAAATGTCGTCCTCCGGGCAACCGTGTCCCTTCTGAAAGCGAAGCCTTCAGCTGCCGCCCCTATCTGCTCAAGCAGATCGAGATGATACGTCCCCGTATCATTGTCACGCTGGGAGCCACCGCCTACCGCTACATGACCAACGACGAATCCCCCATCTCACGCGTCCGGGGCCATGCGATCACGACGGATGATTATGTACTGATACCGACGTTTCATCCCAGCTATTTATTGCGAAACCCTTCGGCGAAAAAAGAGGCTTTTATGGATATGAAAAAGGTCAAGGAGTTGATGTCGAAGCCGGTTTGATCGATCGTTTTCCGATCGTCAGATCGAGGATGTGCATTGCCTCATTCTCATTTTTGATCTGCCATTTCATTGGGCTGGTATGGGTGTTGGTATAGACAAGTTTCCCTTCGAGATGATAGACGGTGGTGTTGGCTTCGCGGGTAGCGTTCCACTCACCCCATCTCCCTGTACGGGTCGCATTGAGTTCGGCATGTTTCGCAAAATACGCAATTTGGTCGATACTGACCGTACGATACAGCGAAGGATCGAGATGCTCCTGGGCGACAAAATAGTCCCCGTTTTTAAGTGCCACCATCATTTCCAGCGCATACGCATGTATCGGCGCGATCTCTTTGGCCCGTCGGTGTTTGAGGTAGGCTTGGTATCCGGCATACGCACCCCAGGCGATCAGCCCCAGCAGCAACAATCGCACCACGATCCGTCCGATCCGCACCGAGAGAGGACGCTTCGGCTCTGCGGGAGCTGTCGAAGGTACATCCGAGGGTCTGATCAGATCATCCGGCATCCCGCACCTCCTCTGGGCGCATCATCAACGCAGCCACGATCACCGCTATCGGCAGCCCCAGTCCGATCAGGTACGGCCAGATTTCCAGGAGATGGTTGCCCCGAAGATAAAAGAACCCAAACAGCAACACACCGTACGCCCCCAGCCGATAGACGGATATGGCAGCACGGGAGTCCCGCAACGCCTGCATCGGGGAGCGTCTCTGCGTTTTCATTCGTTGTTTTTCCGCTTTGATCGCCGCTTTGATCTCGGCCGGATCAGTCTCTTTGGGTGTTGTGGCCGGAGCCGTATCGTCGTACACACCGTAGGGATCCTCCATCTTGTCGATCATGTCCCGATCGTCCACCTCCGGGATCGCACCGCTCGCCAGCCGCCCCCGCACCATCCGGGCATGGCTCAGCATCGACCCACCCATGACAAGGGCCGACGTGAAATAGGCGATCTGGGTATTGACCACCCAGTTGCCGCCCATTACCCAGGCGACAACCAGCACGATCAGATCTACCACGGCCAAAATCCCGACTATGCGCATCATCAGTAATCATCATCCTCGTCATCATCAAACGATCGCCGCTTGTATCGCGGATCGTCTTTGAGTTCATCCAGGGAGGCTTTCTGGGCTTTGTATGCTTTGTACACATTCAGGATCGCTGCGGCTACGCCGATCACTACGCCGATCCACAGCGTCCACCCTCTTCCGGTGAGTTTCTGGAGTCCGATGCCCATAGCCACTCCGATCAGGATCGCTACCACGATCGAGATCCCCAGACTCAGCCCATCGGCGGCTTCAACGATCTTTTTTATCTTTGGATCCCGATCATTCATGCGCATCTCCTGGAAATTTATTCCCCATTATACCCAAGCGTATCGAGAAGGACAAATCCATCCTCTTCCCGGTCAAAGCGATACGTCTCGATCGGCTCATCGCCGATACTGACCATCATGTTGCATGAGGCAAATCCCCCCTTGTGGATCGCCTTTTTTACGCCGTCATGGACATACAGCAGTGTATTGATCTTGTGGGTGGTGGTGCGCCCGAGATAGGCGAACGGCTCACCTTCAATCGGCTTGAGTCCTTCACGGCGCAGGTGCTTTTCCATGGCCGCCTGATCCGACAGCCCTGCAATGTCAAGCACCACAATGACCTCCTGTTCCTGCATGAGTGTACCGCCTGGCATCAGGTGTCGTTGATCTCGCGCATCACGGCATACGCAGCTACGATCGCTTCATCGATCATCTCATCCGTCGTTACCGCACTGACAAAACCGGTCTCATAGGCCGAACAGGCCAGATAGATCCCGCGATCGAGCATCCCC
>CAYSQV010000211.1:0-2286 GCA_964433295.1 uncultured Nitratifractor sp.
GTGATGTAGGTCGCCATGGCGATACTCGCTTCGGTATCTACGATCGGACGTTTGCCGTTCATGCTGCGCATAAAACAGTTGTTGATACGGTTCTGCAGTGTCTGGACCGTTTTTTCCCGCCCCGAATAGGCCGGGAAGGCCGTTGCCGTTCCGATGAAAGTTCCGATCCCGTCTCCTGTGCCCGCTTTTCCGTCACTGCCGGCTAGGTGGCAGTTCTTGCAGGTGAGATGATTGCCTACCATCTCCTTGGTCAGCGGATGAGTATTGGTCTGCGCCATGATCTCTTCTCCCAGTTTGACCATCCGCCCTACTTCACCGGCTGGATACTCTTTCGGAGCACCACCGGCCAGAAGGATTCCTGTGCCCACCGCACTGAGCACCACGATTTTTTTCATCACATTCATTGTTTCTCCTTATGTTGTGATACACCAATAAAAGTGCTCTGTACGTAACTTTTGCGTAAATTACACCGGATCTTAAAATGCGCTAGATGATCCTTTTATCCTGCCGGCACCGCCTCGACCGGGGTCACCGGCTGAGGCGACTGAGTGGCCGGTGCCGTTTCCTGGGCAGGTTCGACCGCCTTTTTGACCGCCTCTTCGGCCTTCGTTTTTACCTCCTGGAGCGCTGCGTCAGCTTTCTCCGCCGCCTTGTCGGTCGTGGAGGTGACCGCATCGACCGCTTCGGTCACCTTGTCTTTGGTTTTTTCGACGACGTGGGCTGCTTTTTCTTTGACCGTCTGGGTGACTGTCGTGACAGCGTTTTTGGCTTTTTCAACCGCCCCTTCTACCGTCTCTTTCGTGACATTGGTTTCGCGGTTTGTCTCCTGGGCGGCTGGCACGGTTAGCGCATCTTTGTGGACATTGACCCCGTGTTTGTAGGTCAATGCACACCCTTTCTGCACGACACCGGTCGTCCCCCAGAAAAACACGCCCAGCGCCGCCAAAAAGACAATCCGGGCCGGAAACTTCTTGACCCCCGCACTGATGAGTTTGAGCAGCAGGATCAACGCCGTACCGTACACCAGCCAAATGCCGCCGTTTTTGTGGGCATCAAGCAGTGTTTTGGTATCAGGGGATATGAGATCTTTGGCTTTGTTGGCATCTATCGATCCGGTCAGATAAGCCCCCAGATACACGACTGCCATCAATACCAGCAGGACGAAGCTGATCGCCCCGATGCTTTTGCGACGGGCTGCCAGGTTGATGATCTCCAGCAGCAAAATCACCACCGGAAGCGCCACGGCAAAATGGACAATCGCCGGGTGCATCATCTCGGGGATTGTAAACGGAAGCGGAAAATCGGGAATCGAAAGCGGAGGAAGGTTCATGAAAATATCCTTTGATATAAACTTGAGCCATTATACCAAAACATCACATAAAATTAGACAACCTTATGTAAGCAGCATATCACAAAACACGAACATACTAACGCCAATCCCTTTTTGCCCATACCTGTAGCTCCAAATGATCCTTGTAGTACCCGATCATCGCCCGCTCAATCCGTATATGCTGCCCCTCCTTCGGGTGCCCTGCCCGCTTGCGAAAGTGGATCCTGATCCGTGTACCTTCCACCTCGATCGCGCGTTTACGGTACACCCCTTCGATCCTCCGAACCACCTTCCCCACGTTGGAGAGATCATCCATCATTGCCGTGCTGAACGGCTCGATCAGCCGCTGGGCATCGCACATCCCTCTGCGGCGCATCACCTCGACATCGGTGAGCTCATCCATCCCTTTGTAGCGCTTGGTGCGGTGGACCGTCAGGTCATACGCCTGCCCCTTTTCAAGTGCCGATGCCGCCCGGTAGATGAGAATCGCCTCTCCGCCGCTTCGTTCTCGGATCACCGCGCTGTCACGGTCTTTCCAGATCACGCATACATCTTCCACCCTCGCCGGCCTTTCCGATTTGGCATTCCTTTTCAACGCCGCGATTGGATCGGCAGCTTGCGAAACCTTTGCGGCAGATTCGCTTAGCACCGGCTGAGGCGAAGGTCTCTCCCCCTTGTCCCACAAAGACCCCAGCCAGCCGACTATCCCTTCCCACCATCCGGATGACTTTTCCTTTTTTGCCATACCGACCGTCCCGTCATTCGAGAAGGTCGCTACGATCGGCAGATGGTCGGAGTATCCTCTGCCCAGATGTTTGCCGTGCCGATAGCCCCAGCGGTTGACCTGTCCTCGTTTGCCAAACAGATAGCGCGGCCGGTAGACCCGAAAGCTCCCAGGGACATACTCCCACCCCTTGCCGTCATGGAGTGTCGGGGGGATCAGGATCGCGTCGATC
>CAYSQV010000212.1:0-2241 GCA_964433295.1 uncultured Nitratifractor sp.
GCACGTTGAAACTCCTCCAAAGCCTCGACTCGATCGACGACATTGCGGATGCCGTAGCTGATCGAGATCACGTCGGTGCTCTCGTCCTCGATGGGAAGCTCCTGGGCTTTGCCCTCGATAAACTCGGCAAAATCGACCTTATTGCGTGCCACTTCCAGCATCCCGACGGAGGGGTCGATCCCGACGTATCGGTCGATCCCGACTCCGTTTTTTGTCGCCTGTTCCCGCCAGTAGATGAGCAAATCGCCCGTGCCGGTAGCGACATCGGTGATCTGATCCAAATGCTTTTTGTTGAGTATCTCAAAGGCCTTGTCGCACCCTTTTTTGCGCCACTGGATATCGATGCCCATACTGAGCACCCGGTTGGCCAGATCGTATGTATCGGCGATGTTGTCGAACATCTCGACGATCCTGGCTTGTTTGGCTTCTTTGTCGGTCAGTTTCTCAATCCCCAAGGTTCCGGCTCCATATCATCATATCCCCCGCGATTTTGGCTGCATGAAGATACTGTAAATTTGTGGTGACATTATAGGATAATTGCTCTTCGGAGAGCTTAGGCGCCTGATAGGTGAGCACCCAGTCGATCCGGCCTGACAGAGCCTTCAGCATCCCTTCGCCCCCTTCAACAAGCACAAAACCCGGCCGATCAAGCCACGACAGATCGCTGCCGATCTCCACACTCCGCCTCCCGATCCCAAAGAGCGGTATATCCGGATCGAAGTCATCCTGCCCGGAATAGACATAGACATCGGGTGCCCTGCCCCCACTCATGCGACTATCAAGAGTTGGCCGATCGATACGAACCGTATTGCCTCCGATGAGCAACACATCACACACGCTTCGGAGCTGGTGAACATGTGTTCGTGAAGCCTCCGAGCTGATGATCCCGCCGGTGATGCGGCCATTGTGGGTCTGGGCAAGTTTAAAAAGGACAAAACTGCGCTCCTGCCAGATACGAAACGGCTCGATCAGATCGCGGCAGGCAACTTCAGCCACCCCCATTGTCACACGATCCAGCCGATCCGCACCGCCGCCATGCCCGGGAAGAGGATCAGGGGTTCCGATCACCAGCCGTTCCAGTCGCAAATGCGCCAGCAACGATGCGCACGAAGGGGTCCGCCCCTCATGCGCACACGGCTCCAGCGTCACATAGATAGTACATTCGGCATAAAAACCCTCCGGCAAGCTGCGCAGAAAATCGTGCGCCTCCCCCGCATCCATCGGATCAAAGTCCACCTCATCCTCCGCGATCGCCTCATACGCCCGCACCAGCGCCAACACCTCCGCATGGGATGTCCCGGCTCTTTGGTGTGCCTCGATACTCACAATCCGCCCACGGTGCGTTACTACGGCTCCTACGGCGGGATTGGGATAGGTCAGGCCTTGGTATTCCCATGCTTTGTCGATGGCGAGGTTCATGTAGAATGCGTCGGTCATGGTGTGCCTTTGTTTTGAGTCATGGATGAATTTCATCGTTTGTTATCGGTGGAATAATTTTGCTTTACTCTCATGCATACCTCTATTTAACAATACAAACCAACGGTTGACAAAGTACAGAGCACTGTTATCCAGAACAGTGCCTGCCATATTTTCCTGCTGTCATTAAACCTCTCGGGGAAGTCATAGAAGATCAGGAGATAGCTGGTCAAGAGAGTAACTGCCAAGCCCCAGACAAAGAGCATGATCACTACGCTGTCTAACTCCAGAATATTTGTGGTCAGTCGACAGTAGTAGATGACGATGCTGATGATAGAGGGTAACGCAAATGCCATGAGATCTACGGCGGTCTGGAGTATTTTCCTCGATGCTCTGCCGTTGTCCAGTCTATGGTACGGCTCCCAGCCAAATATCCCCTCACCGCTCTCCTCTGCGTATTCTTTTAGTTTGCAGGCAAGTTCCTTTCGGATATATTTGCCGATCTGGGAGATTTTTTCATCATTGACGATATACGTCCATGCGAGGACGAAGCTCAGCATCGGCAACACCAACAACGCGATAGTATGATCCCCCTTCTCAGACATCGCATAGGAAAATATCGCCCCAAATATGCTTAGAGAGATATAGATGAGGTTGTCTCTGGTTTTGATGCGGGCTAATTGTTCTGACTTGAGAGTGTTGTATTCGGAGAGGAGGATGTTCTTCATGTTGACTCTTCAATATATTTATTAAAAATTTTATAAAAAATTTGAGCACTTAATCTTGCTCCATGAGCTTGATATGTTTTTGCCTTTTCTTCATCTC
>CAYSQV010000213.1:0-2225 GCA_964433295.1 uncultured Nitratifractor sp.
CGGAATTGATCAACCAAAGCCATTTTTTTCGCCTCGGTGGTGCACTGAAGGATGGGATGGTCGATCATGCCGCACAGCTGGGAGCCTGGTGGCGATTTTTGGCGATGGCGACCCTGACCTATGCGGTGGGGCTGCGCCTGGTGCTGTGGGTCATCGCCGGCGCGGGATTGCGGCGTGCGATCCGCCAGACGATACCGCAGATGCCTTCCGTGCAGCATCTGCTGCATGAGATGAATCTTCCGGTCGTTCAAACGCAGGCTTCGGAGAACGAAGGAACTTTTGTGCCGGAGACCAAGGAGTACTCCCGGGTGATCCGGGGGGATCTTCCCGGTACACAATGGGCAATCGGCTGGGCGATCGAGCCCGGGATGCTGCGTGTGGCGCTGGACGCATTGGGGAGTGAAGCGCGGCAGGTGGCCGAAGCAGGGGGGCGTCGAACTCTTGAGGAGGATCGGGCGCTGGTCGGGAGCGTGCACGGCGAAGTGGTGATGGCGGTCAAGGCGTGGGAACCTCCGACCCGGGAGTGGGGGGACTTTCTCTTGGCTCTGTGTGAAACGTCAGACCGGGTCGTGGTGGTTCCGCTTGGTATGCCGGAAGCCGGCTACCTCCCTGAGCCGGAACATGTGACGATCTGGGAACGGCGCCTGGAAGAGCTGGATCGATCGGAGGTGTGGCTGTGGAGACGCTGAGAACCCATCCGGCTTTTGCAGTTGTTGGCTACCCCAACAAAGGAAAAAGCTCCATTGTCGCGTCGCTGGCACAGGACGATACGGTCCAGATATCCGATACCCCCGGTACCACGACCCGCACCCGGGCCTTTCCGATGCGGGTGGACGGCGAGATCCTCTATACGCTGTATGATACTCCCGGCTTCCAGCGTGCCCGCAAGGTGCTCGCCTGGCTGCAGGCGGAGACAGTGCGGGCGGATGAACGTCCCGGTCGGGTACGGGCATTTGTCCGCGCCCATCGCAACGATCCGTTGTTTGCTGACGAGGTGGCATTGCTTGAACCGATTTTGGAAGGAGCCGGGATCCTCTATGTTGTCGATGCCTCCAAACCCTACGGCCCGGAGTACGAATCCCAGATGGAAATCCTCCGCTGGACGGGGCAACCCTCCATGGCGCTGATCAATGTCATTGGCCCGGGGGACTATACCGCGGAGTGGGAGCGGGCACTGGGGCAGTATTTTCGTCTGGTGCGACGCTATGATCCGATGCAAGGCGGAGTTTCCGGGCAAACGGAGCTGCTTGAAGCACTCGCCCAGCTTGATGCCGCATGGGTGGAACCGATCCAGCGCTCCATCCGTGTCCTCAAAGCGCATACCGATGAGCGAATGGCCCGCACGGCACGCATACTGACCGATCTGATCGTCCGGAGTATCTCCCATGTGAGCACGATCCCCTGTCGCGGGGAGACGATCCGCGAAGAGGAGCGGACAGAATTGGCACAGCGGTACCGAAACGATCTGCGCCGCCGGGAGCGTGATGCCCAGAAAGAGGTAGAGCAGGTGTGGCACCATACCCGCCTGGAAAAAGAAGAGCCGGAGCTGACGCTGGAAGGGATCGACCTTTTCTCGCGGCAGAGCGCGTCGATTTTCGGCTTGAGCCGACAGGAGATGGTGATCGCCGGAGCGACCACCGGTGCCGCGGCCGGTGCCGGGATCGATTTGCTCTTTGCAGGGCACACGTTGCTGCTGGGAGGATTGATCGGCGGGCTGGCCGGAGGAGCCGGTGCCTGGTGGGGATTTGATGAGCTCTCGGAGGTCAAAATACTCGGAGCGCGTCTGGGGCAGTGCCGTATCGAAATGGGACCGATGGCCAACCGAAATTTTCCCTGGATTCTGTTGGGGAGGTCACTCTACCATGCGCACACGGTGATGACCCGTTCGCACGCGTTGCGTGACGGGATAGAGCTCAAAATGGATACGCAGTTCAAAACGGCCTGGCTTGACGATGCCCTGCGCGCGCAGTTGGAGGTGTATCATAAAGCCCTGCGCAAGCGTGGAGAACTGAACCCGGAACAGACCCGGGGTTATACCGAGGGGATTCTTGGCGCACTGAAGCGTCTCGAAGAGAGTTAAGATCTGAGATGGCAAGAATCCAGATCAACTCTCCATAAAACCCATATCTTTTGTCTCGAAGCTTTTTAGATTGGGGAATATCGAGCCTAATTGATCTTCTGAAGCGCCAAACCATTTGACGACAGTTGCCAGGTAACTCTCCATC
>CAYSQV010000214.1:0-2206 GCA_964433295.1 uncultured Nitratifractor sp.
TTGATCGGAAGGTGCTTCGAATCGATTATGGCCTGTTGGCGGTATTTGTATTCTTTTTCATAATAGCCAACCATCTGGCGCACATCTATCCTGTTCACATAGAGAACCCGCAAAAAGTATTTCTCTATGGCGCAGGGCTCAGCCAGATCATCAGCAACGTCCCCACGACAATCCTGCTGGCAAAGTTTACCCCACTGGCCTGCCCTGTCTGGGGAGTTAACGCAGGGGGATTCGGCACACTGTTCGGTTCACCGGCCAATCTCATTGCCTGGCGGATCTATCTCCGCCACACAGAGACAGCCAGGATACTCCCTTTTACTCTCCGATTCCTTGCTGCAGGGTTCCTGTCCCTGGGACTGGCATCAGGATGGTATTTTCTTCTTGAATAAAAGTACGGCACTTATGCATGCTGCGCGTTCGGGTGATACGCCGAAGCATTTTGGATCCCCTCAATCGCCAGGCTCATGGCCGTACGATCCGTCGCGTGATTGATTGCCTCCTCTTTCTCGACAATGTGCCGCCTGTAGAGATCCAGGATCGCCTGATCCAGTGTCCGGACGTTATACGTTTTGTCGCTTTTCTGGATCACTGCTGCAATCTCGCTGATTCTGTTCTCAGCAATCAGTTCCGAAATGCGTGCTGTTTTTTTCATGATCCCCACTGCCGCAACTTTTTGCCCTTCCCTATCCGTCACCATGCGTTGGGCAATGATCCCCTCAAGCACATTGGCCAGAATATGACGAATATGATCACGCTCCTCCTCAGTAAAATAGCTGATCAGACTCCCCAGTGTCTCTTTGATATTGCGGGTACACAACCCCGCAAAGACCAGGTGCCCGCTGCAGGCGGCTTGCAACGCGGCTTCAATGGTCTCACGATTGTCAAGTTTCGAGATAAAAAGAACATCCACGTCTTCCTGCATCACGGAATGAATTGACGCAGAAAGCGATAGCACGTTCTCACCGATCACCCGTTGACTGACAAAGGATTTTTTGTCCCGATGGATAATTTCAACAGGATTTTCAAGGCTGACAATGTGTTTGGTATCAGTTTGGTTGATGTGATCCAGTATCGACGACATCGTTGTTGTTTTCCCTGATCCGCTGATACCGGTGATCAAAACAAGCCCGCTCGAGAGTCCAATCAGATCAAAAACCCCATGGGGCATATTGAGGGATTCAAGTGCCATAACCGACGAAGGCAATATCCGGAATACAGCCCCCAATCCTCCTATATGATAATAGAAATTCACCCGAATCCGATGGCCGTCCTCCAGAGTAAAAGCATGATCGAGTTCTTTGTCCTCCACAAGTTTTTCATACCGATGAGCATAGAGAATATCCTGGGTCATCTCCTCCATCAACGCCGGGCTCAATGTCTCGTTTCCTATCGCACGAAACCCTCCGTTTATGCGTATTCGCGGCACCGACCCCGCTTTGAGATGCAAATCACTCCCCTCGTACTTCTTCAACACTTTGATGTACTCATTCAGCTGATTTTTCATTGTTACTCCTTCTTGTCTCATCCTTCAGGCACGTTCCTACTCCATCTCCCGTTCGCGGTTGCGCAGATAGTTGGCTACCCCTTCAGCGATCCCTTTGGCAATCCGCTCCTGGTAGGGAGGCTTGAAAAGTCTTCGGCGCTCTTTGGGATAGGAGATATAACCGATCTCCACCAGGACCGCCGGCATCTCCGCCCCCACCAGCACCCAAAACGGCGCCGGGCGCACTCCACCGTCCAGCACATCGCTGTAGGCGTGCCGCAGGTTCCCAAGCGTATGGCGCTGAATATCGATCGCCAGTTTGTTCGAGAGTACGATCTTGGGGCCGGTCATTACGGCGTTGAGGATCACGTCTTTGCTCAAGCGGTCGCTGCGCCGCAGGACGACACTGTTTTCTCTCTCGGCAACCCGTTTGGCCCGTTCGCTGCGCGTGGTCTGCAGGAAAAAAGTCTCAATCCCATGACGGATCAGCCGTTTGCGGCCGGCAATGGCATTGGCATGGATCGAGACAAACACATCCCCGTGATTGCGATTGGCAAAGCGTGTTCGGTTTCGCAGCTTGACAAAACGGTCCCGGCTTCGGGTCATCAGGACCCGTATCCCCATCTGTTCCAGGTATTTTTTGGTCCGTTTGGCCACCTGGAGTACCAGCACCTTCTCCCGCTTGCCACCCGCAATGGCGCCGGTATCGTGCCCGCCATGTCC
>CAYSQV010000215.1:0-2200 GCA_964433295.1 uncultured Nitratifractor sp.
CGCTCACCGGGTACAACGGCGACGAGATGGCGGAAGAAAAAGAGCGGGGCATTACCATTGACCTGAGCTTCTCCAATATGCGGCGTGACAATACCAACGTCGCCTTCATCGACGTGCCCGGTCACGAGCGACTCATCAAGAACATGATCAGCGGAGCCTTCGGGTTTGATGCGGCACTGCTGGTGATCGATGCCAGCGAAGGGATGATGCCCCAGACACGCGAACACCTCGCTGTTCTCGATGTGGTGGGTGTACGGCGGATCGTAGTGGCTCTGACCAAGAGCGACCTGGTCTATGCGGAGCAGATCGCCCATGCCCGGCAGGACATCGAGGTCTACATGGAGGAGCACTACCCCGCGACCGAGATCGCTGCGATCCTCCCCACCTCGATCCATGAACCCGACACCATCGAGTCCCTGCGGGAGGTGCTCTTCGGTCTGCCGCCGCGCACCGCACCCGATGCGCCCTTTTTCCGCTACTACATCGACCGGGTTTTTTCACCACGCGGGGTGGGCACGGTTGTGACCGGCACCGTGCTTTCGGGCACCGTCGCACTCAAGGACAAGCTCACCGTCGCCGAGCTGAACAAACCCGCCACCGTCCGCGGCATCCAAGTCCATGGCGAGCCCATGGAGTCTGCCCACACCCATCAGCGGGTCGCGCTTAATCTCGACGTTGCCCATACCAAACTCTCCAAAGGTTTCCTTCTCGTTTCACGCGGCTATTTCCGGGGCTTCTCCACGCTCGATGTCTCGCTGAAAATGCTGGGGGATACGCAACTGGCACACGAGAGCGACGTGCTCTTCATCAGCGGGGCCAAACGGGTCGAAGCGCGGGTGCTGTTGCACAGCGATCCGCGGTACGCGACGCTCAAGCTCAAAGAGAAGGTCTTCACCCGTTTTGGCGATCCGTTCGTGCTGCTGCGCAGCGGCCGGCCGGTCGCCGGCGGACGGATCCTCATCCCCATCAGCGAACCGATCCGCAAACGGCACAAACTTGAGCTTCTGCGGACTCTCGACCGGGGCGATCTGCCCGAAGCCTTCGCGCAGTTGATGGCCCACCACCGCCGGGGGTTCGGGCTCATCTCGAGCTACCAGCGGTTCGGGATCGATCACGCCGAGGCGCTGCGGATCGCCCACACGCTGGAGGGGGCCTTCGTCGATGAGAAGGGGCTGGTGGTCTATCCGTTGAACGCGCAGCAGCAGGTCTACGACGCGATCCGCGCGATCTACGAGAACAATCCGCGTGCTTTCCTCTCCCCGGCCGCCGTGACCCTGCGGATCAAATGGGCGAGCGAAGCGCTGGTGAGCGACGTGATGGAGCGGATGGTACAGGAAGGGTTTCTGATCATCGCCAACGGTATCTACCTTCGGGCCGATCAGGATGCCAAGGAGCTGACAAACGGTCTGGAGGAGCGGATCTACACCATCCTCGACGGGGAGGGGCTCACCCCCGAAGCCCCCTACAACCTCTACGACCGCCTCGATCTCGATCGCGCCACCGGAGACCGCATCTTCAAGTCCCTCACCAAACGGAAAAAGGTGATCCGACTGGCCCACAACCTCTTCGTCACCGAGACCAACCTCCGCCGCGCTCTGGCCCTCATGCGGGAGATCATCACCGCCCAGGGCTACATCGACATTCGCAACTTCAAAGAGACCACCGGCATGAGCCGCAAATACTGCATTGCCTATCTCGAGATGCTTGATCAGAGCGGGGATGTGGTCAAAGAGGGGGAGAGAAGGCTTCTGCGGTTCGGGTGATACACCCCAGAGTCAACTGCACCACACCGCCACATCGGGAGAAACGAACCCCTGATCATTACTCAGGATCGCTTCAGCATTGACCTTGCGGGCGCAGACGTACTGAAGGGCATCTTCGTAGTCGTTGAAATCGGTGTCAGAGTCTTCGCAGAGGGCGAGTGCCTGATCAACATCGGTACCCTCTGTCACAACCAATTCGAAAATTTTCTGTACCTCCCTCATTTTTCTCAGGGATTCAGTCAGGGACATTTTTGTGCATGTCCGCAAAACATAGAAAAGGTTCGAGAGGGAGTCTGCGTTGACAAAAAGAGGTGTTTCTTCTCTCAAGAGATCGGCGATGCGATCCCTGCTTCTTTGGGCTGCTGGACGTGTTGCGTCGCACACATCGACGACGATGTTGGTATCAACATAGACACTACTGGGCATAGCGGAGTGCC
>CAYSQV010000216.1:0-2167 GCA_964433295.1 uncultured Nitratifractor sp.
TCACGCGCACTGTGGTGTCCACATCGTGCAGTGGGCCAAATGCGGCCTCCCAGGTTGCGGTCTTGACCCACCATGCGCCCAAGTGCATCCATACAGGGTTGTCTAGGCTTATAGGCCACTGGTGTTCAAGTGCGATCACGCGATCAAGCGTGCGCCGATTCGTGATCCCTTCGACGCCGAACTCCGAGTGCAAAAGCGACTGTCCGGCGTTGTAGAGCGTGAACTGGCCGACAAGTCCCTGGTGTTCCCATGGGCCGTGGACGTCATGCATGCCTTGAGGGTTGCGGCGGATGGTCTCCCAACCATTGCTGAACTCCGGACCGGATGCTGACGTCGGAAGCCAATGTCGATCAGGGTCCAGACGTGCGACGACCTCATGCAATGCGCCCAGGACTGGATGTCGCTCATCCAGTGGGCGGTAGGCATCGTCCATCAGTTCGTTGCCACCGCACCATAGCGCCAGTGAGGGATGGTTGCGCCTGCGTGGGATGATCGCCTCCGCTTCGCGGACAATCGTCATGATGTAGGTCTCGTCTTCTGGGGGGCGGTTGTCGATACCTGAGCTGGATTGGATAAACTCCTGCCATACCAGTAGCCCTAAACGATCACAGAGGTCATAGAAGGACTCTCTTTCGATCAATCCACCGCCCCAGACGCGCAGCAGGTTGACATGGGCCCGTTGGGCGAGGGTCAGCAAGTGCGCCAGCTTTCCGGGTTGTTCTACTCCGTAGAGCACATCCATTGGTACCCAGTTCCATCCTTTGATGAAAGCCTTGCGCCCGTTGACCACAAGGGTGTAGCTGCGTGCCGTAGCATCTGGTGTGTCATTTGGTACGAATTTGATCTGCCGTATGCCAAAGCGTACGCGCCGCGTCTCGGAGGCCGCGCCTGGCATGGCCGTAGTGTCCCATACCGCGACCTCGGCTTCGTACAAAGGTTGGTCGCCCATGCCGTTGGGCCACCAGAGCTTGGGCTTTGGCAGGTCGAGGGTTGACACAAACGTGGTGAGGCCCCTCGTCACATGTTGTCTGGCCTGTGTTGTGGCGACTACCTGGCCCTTGTGGCGCACTGTGACCTCGAGACTGACAGCCGTTGCGTGTGTGGCATCAAGTGTCGTCTGAACCGTGACGCTGGCATGGGACAGTGCCTCGTCAAGCTGCGGGCGTACCCAAAGGTCCTCAATGTGTACCGGGCCAGTGAATTCAAGCATTGCTTGGTCCCAGATCCCCAGGTGTACGATGCGGGGGCAGAAGTCCCACCAGTAGTTCATCCGTGTTTTGTGTGTGCGAACCAGGCTGGTGCGACCGATCTGGGGTTGTTCGGGCGGCACAGGCTCGATGACCACGGCCAGTACATTTTCGGCACCGTAGTGTAGCACATCTTCCACGTTGAACTGTGCTGGGGTGAACATGCCACGGTGGTGTCCCAGCGAAATGCCATTCAAGAAGATCTCCGCTTCGTAGTCAATACCCTCGAATGTCAAACGTGCACGCTGCCCGCGGGCGGATTCGTCCACGACAAAGCACTTTCGGTAGACCCAGGTGCGTTGTGGCACCCATTCAATCAGCAGGCTGTTGCGCTCGAAATAGGGGTTGGGGATCTGTCTTGCCTGCCAAAGGTCATGTTGTACGCTGCCGGGTACGGTCGCCGGGATCCAGCCATTGGGGTCGCCGTTTTCTGGCTCATGGGCCTTGCGCCGTTGCCAGTCCATCCCCAGGTAGGGCTTGCAGACCCAATCGTGGCCGTCGAGGTGTAGTATCTGCGACATTCTTTGTCTCCCTTACTCACTGTTGTCCTGGGCGGAACTGGTCCTTAGCATAATGGGTTACCCCCGACAGGGCAAGCATTGTCCCCTGAACTACCTTGATGGCGTGTGTGGGCGAGTGCCGCTGGATGGGGTGTAGGTCAATCGCATGCTGACTGGCGGCCAGGAGGATCGGTGTGCTGCTTCTCTGTTCTCCAAGATGCACCGATGTGGTGGGGCACTACCGCCTGACTTTGTCTCGACAGAGCAGCAGAGGAAGTGTGGTGCATTGCGCGGCACTGCAAGGCCGATATACTCACCCTATGTTACGTGATCCCCATATCCGTCTGACGTTGATCGCGTTTTTGCTCTTCATGGCTCGCGGTATGACGGGTCCTCTTAGTTCGGTCTATTGGCGTGTGT
>CAYSQV010000217.1:0-2166 GCA_964433295.1 uncultured Nitratifractor sp.
GCAAGACAGTCGTCCTCACCGGCACCATGAGTCAGCCCCGCCCACAGATCAAGGAGATGCTTGAAGAGCTTGGAGCGCATGTGACAAACAGCGTCTCTAAAAAGACCGACTACGTCATCTACGGCGAAGATGCCGGGAGCAAGCTGACCAAAGCGGAGAATCTGGGGGTGACGACATTGAGTGAGGATGAGATGTGGACGCTTTTGACACCATAGCCCATATCTGCTAAAATACCCCAATTGACGACAAGGAGCGGATGTTGACCACGACCATGAGTATCCGGGAATTCACCCGCAACGGCGAGCTAATAGGGCAGCATGACTACATCGATATCGGGGATCGCAAGTCCCGTGAGTACATAGGGGTCTTTGTCTCCGCCAAACATGCCGATGGGAAAAATATGGCTACTAAGATCTATCTCGATACCAATATCGTACTCGACTACGAAGGATTCTTATCATGAAAAAACTCATCATCGCCGCGCTGCTGGTGGCACTCAGTCTCTATTTGCTGATGTCGGCCTTTGTGCAGGACTTTGAGGTGAACAAATACGAAGACATGGCTGCGGTGCGGGAACAAAAAGTGCTCGATCAGGGCTGGCTCCCGGCGCTGTTGCCCGCATCAGCCTATGAGATCGCCGAGACGCACGACCGGGATACCAACAATGTCTACGGCAAGTTCCGCTACAAAGAGCCCGATGAGGCGGAACTGGTGGCGAAGCTAAAACCCCTCGGTGACGGCAACGGTACATTGGAGTGGGGGGCGTTCTGGTTCCGGATTGATCGCAAGACCAATACGGTGCAGTTTCGTAACAAACCGGTGGAGGGCAAGACGCGGTGAAAAAGCTCCTGCTGATCCTGCTGGGGCTTGGTGTCGCGCTTCATGCCGGAACGATCGACCGCTTCATCGACGCGGCCCGCGCCCAGGTGGGGGTGACCAAAACCTACGATCCGGCCTACGTGCGGCTCAAGTACCCCGGCGGGGATATCCCCCTCTCGCGCGGGGTGTGTACCGATGTGGTGGTGCGGGCTCTGCGCGGGGTAGGCATCGACATGCAGCAGCGGATCTACACCCACAAAAAGCGCCACCCCTCCCTCTACAAGGGGCTCTACTACACCGACCGGCTTGATCCCAATATCGACCACCGCCGGGTCAAGAACCTCCAGGCCTATTTTGCCGCGCGGGGGTATCGCGTGCGGGATCGGTTCCGCCCCGGGGACATCGTCGTGTGGAAACTCCCCGGATCCAACCTCGACCACATCGGCATCTGTTCCAATCGGCTCAACCGCCGGGGTGAGCCGCTCATTATCCACAATGTCGGTGCCGGAACCAAAGAAGAAGATGTCCTGCGCGCCTACCACATCGTCGACCATGTTCGGCTTTTTGGGCGGTGAACGTGCGGCTGGACAGCTATCTCGTCGAGAAAGGCTACTTCGAGAGCCGCAACCGTGCCGCCGAAGCGATCAAAGCCGGGCGCGTCACCCTCAACGGCCGCGCTACCAAGCCCTCCGCGTCGGTGGGGGAGGGGGATGAGGTCTTGGTCGAAGCGGGCAAATACTACGTCTCCCGCGCCGCCCACAAACTCGAAGGGTTTTTGCGCGATCATCCGATTGATATTCAGGGGAAACGGTGTCTCGATATCGGCTCCTCCACCGGCGGCTTCACCCAGATCCTGCTTGAAGCCGGAGCCGCGAGTGTCACCTGCGTCGATGTGGGGCGCGATCAGCTTCACGACTCTCTGCGCCGTGATCCTCGTGTGGCGGTACATGAACAGACCGATATCCGCACCTTCGAGGCGAAGCCCTTCGAGGTGATCGTCTCGGATGTGTCGTTCATCTCCCTGCACCATATCCTCCCCTCCGTCGATTGTCTGGCCGCTGAAAGAGCGGAGATCGTGCTGCTGTTTAAGCCGCAGTTTGAGGTGGGACGCGAAGCGAGGCGCGACAGCCGGGGGGTGGTCACGGATGAGGCGGCGATCACGGAGGCGATGGGGCGGTTCGAGGCGGAGGTATCGAAGCTGGGGTGGTCACAGCGGGCGAAGGTGCTGGCGAGTGTCGCGGGGAAAGAGGGGAATCGGGAGTGGGTTTATTGGTTCAATAATACACCTCAAACTCCGTCGTAAATTTATATTCTCCCTTCGCCGTGAGCTTGATCGTAAACTCCCGT
>CAYSQV010000218.1:0-2150 GCA_964433295.1 uncultured Nitratifractor sp.
ATATCGCAATGCCCTTGTACAGTTTTCCCCACGCGCGTGGGGGTGGACCGGAGCACGTCCATGCAGAAAATGCCAAACACTAGTTTTCCCCACGCGCGTGGGGGTGGACCGCTGTATTCAGTTGTGGGGACACTCAAAGTTCAGTTTTCCCCACGCGCGTGGGGGTGGACCGAACAGGGAGCGCTTGATAGCGCGTCTGAAGGCGTTTTCCCCACGCGCGTGGGGGTGGACCGCTGTGTAGTGGCTGAATTCCTCGCGGGTTATCGTTTTCCCCACGCGCGTGGGGGTGGACCGGTATTAGTCAAGGAATTACGATATAACGTAAAGTTTTCCCCACGCGCGTGGGGGTGGACCGTAGAATAGGTTATTGTCTTTGTCACAAATGCCAGTTTTCCCCACGCGCGTGGGGGTGGACCGAATGCATACATACAATACAGTGGAACCGCGCCGTTTTCCCCACGCGCGTGGGGGTGGACCGGAATTCTAGCAGGTAACCACGCTTTGGCAATTCGTTTTCCCCACGCGCGTGGGGGTGGACCGTATATCTCGATCTCTGTTATCGTGCCCGCAACGTTTTCCCCACGCGCGTGGGGGTGGACCGTACGTAGCCGTTGCTACGGTCAGCTACAAATCGTTTTCCCCACGCGCGTGGGGGTGGACCGTATTGTACGTGTACAGAGAATAGGAAGATAAAGTTTTCCCCACGCGCGTGGGGGTGGACCGCTGAGAGCGAGGCCAAGGCCGAGGACGAGGAGGTTTTCCCCACGCGCGTGGGGGTGGACCGCCCGCCAGACAGAAGCGCGCCCCAACTCAGCGTTTTCCCCACGCGCGTGGGGGTGGACCGTCCCCAATAATATATTTGTCTCGCATATTGCCGTTTTCCCCACGCGCGTGGGGGTGGACCGGGTTTACGGCCGACTCTGCGAACGATAACGAGGTTTTCCCCACGCGCGTGGGGGTGGACCGGGTAGTCTGGAGAACATCATCAATTGCCGGTGCGTTTTCCCCACGCGCGTGGGGGTGGACCGCCACAGTAGCCAGCGCTGCTTTGTAGCCGTCCGTTTTCCCCACGCGCGTGGGGGTGGACCGTCTTCCATGTCATTGCGTTGGTAGGGCAGTGGCGTTTTCCCCACGCGCGTGGGGGTGGACCGTATGAATGACGATGAGGGTTTGCTGCTAACGCGTTTTCCCCACGCGCGTGGGGGTGGACCGTATCGCCGGAACATGAGATGGACAAACAGAGAGTTTTCCCCACGCGCGTGGGGGTGGACCGCGCTAGCACCAGCGAGCGAGCAAGGACGAGTACGTTTTCCCCACGCGCGTGGGGGTGGACCGGCCCAGGTGGGGGTGTCAAGGCGCTTCGTCATCGTTTTCCCCACGCGCGTGGGGGTGGACCGCTGTATACCAAAGTAGTGGAAAGCCTTGATGTGTTTTCCCCACGCGCGTGGGGGTGGACCGTCGTGGTCGGTGTAGGGGCTGCCGAGGTGAAAGTTTTCCCCACGCGCGTGGGGGTGGACCGGGTTGGGTGACAGACAGCGGCAATCGTGATCGTTTTCCCCACGCGCGTGGGGGTGGACCGGACTGACGGATCGGTTTACTGGTGTAAGGGTAAGTTTTCCCCACGCGCGTGGGGGTGGACCGTAGGGCGGATCGTCATAAACATTAAGCGGTACGTTTTCCCCACGCGCGTGGGGGTGGACCGAGGCCCTACAAATCCCGTCCTCCATCTGGCAAGTTTTCCCCACGCGCGTGGGGGTGGACCGTCCTTCTTGAGCTGGCGGCGCATGGCTTGCGCCAGTTTTCCCCACGCGCGTGGGGGTGGACCGGCAATCCCGTCCACGAGCGTGTGATCGAAGAAGTTTTCCCCACGCGCGTGGGGGTGGACCGCCAGCGCTGGGATTGCGCCGGCTGCCGCACGGGTTTTCCCCACGCGCGTGGGGGTGGACCGATGTGATCCATGGCCGTGGGAGTATCTACTGAGTTTTCCCCACGCGCGTGGGGGTGGACCGTGGGCGTTGGTTGAAAATGTCCCAGGGATTCGTTTTCCCCACGCGCGTGGGGGTGGACCGCATCCGCTCAATCCGAGGATCGGTCAAGCGACGTTTTCCCCACGCGCGTGGGGGTGGACCGTATGCGCTTGCAGTGCGTGC
>CAYSQV010000219.1:0-2094 GCA_964433295.1 uncultured Nitratifractor sp.
CATGAAATCCCCCCTGCCGGCAATATCGCCTAGGTGACCCCCGGCGATAAAGAAGAAGGCTTTATCCGCGCCGAAGTGATCTCGTATGAAGATTTCATCGCCCACGGCGGTGAAACCGGAGCCAAGGAAGCGGGCAAAATGCGCCTGGAGGGCAAGGACTACATCGTCCAGGACGGCGATGTGATGCACTTTAGGTTTAACGTCTAACGTATGTGCTGTGTGTCCATAAACCAAATACGTAATACACAGCACGCAACCCTTAACACGAAAAAACAAGGATCCTCATGAAGCACATCCATCTTATCGCCTTTGCCATCGCGACCATTGCTTTGTTTCTCCTTTCGGCCTGCACCACCAAGGCCGGCGAAACAAAGTTCATCCACAAAACCGTCTCCGACTACAACGCAAGCGAAACCCTTGATCGGTTTGCCAGCGCACTTGCGCCCAAACAATACTTGCCGGTACATCGTTTCGACCATACTGCCATAGCGACCCAGGAAAAAATGTATCTCAAACCCACACTCAGCCTGGATTTGAGCAATCCGGTGATCGACTCCAAGCTCCTCGAGTGCAACCCCACCATGGCGACCGAACTTCCCTTGCGCGTCGGTGTATACCGTGACCTCAGCGGTCAGGTCACTCTGGTCTATACCAACCCCGAATACTGGACCCTCAAACACAATGTCAAAGACAAAAACTGCCTCGAACTGGTCAAAATCATGGCACGGGATCTGAACCTGGCCGAAGATGCCGTGCACGCCCCGAAAAAACCGTGACACCCAACCTTGTCTCCCTGCACTGAACACACCGCGGAACGGATAAATATCATCCGGGCTTGGGCGGTTCTTCCGGTTCTGCCCGGCAGCATCAAGGCGTTTGCATCGCTTTGGTGCATTGACTTTTTTGTGCTACAATGACCCTAAATGCGTCCAAAGGAGCCACGAATGAAGAAAACCATACTGACCGTCACCGGGATCATGGGGCTGATGCTGAGCGGATGCGGTTCGATCCAGTCGCTGCTGCCTGGCAAAGGGGAACCCTACACCTATCAGGGGATCGCCTTTGGCAATGACCGCAGTGAGACATTCAAGCAGGGGGTTCAGGACGGCTGCGCCACCGCCGCAGGTACCTATACAAAAAATCACGATCTCTTCCGCGCCGATACCGACTATAAAATCGGATGGGAAGAGGGCCGTCTGAAGTGCGGAACCAAACAATGACCGCTCCGCGCAACGCCTTGGGGGTTCTCCTTGGGGTTTTTGCAAGCCTCACCCTGCTCTCCGCGGAGACCCACTACCGCAAGCATCGGGTCAATATCCGTCCCCTTTCAGCCACTCGCTTCGAGCTGACCGATGTCAACCACCAACACCCCCGTATCGTCGATTTGAAAGGGAAAGATTTTTTCGTTGTCTCGGTTCGGGAACCCGGTAGCGACGGTGAGGTCTATGCCGTCGACCGTGACGGCACCATCTGGTGGCACGGCCCGATCTCCTCAGGCGCCGGCGGCGGTCACCTCGTCCAGCGGGGCAACCGTCTCGTCCCCGTCGGCGGCCACGAGACCAACAACAACCTCTTTCATGTCTTGGCCAAACGGCGCTACCACATGTCCAGTACCCATCCCGATCCCGGCGGGCGCAACAACATGGATTTCGAGATCCAGTTCACCCGCGACGGACAGGCACTCCATCTGGGGCATACCGATCACATGTCACACGGATGCATTCATGTCGGTCACGGCGACATCGAGCCGCTGTTTCGCTGGGCACGGGTCGGCATGCCGGTCGTGGTCATGCGTGGACACTACCGGCCGTTTTTGGCCCATGAAGTTCAGCGCTTTGAACAAGAGATCTACCACTATGAAAACCACTAAAGGAGCTCCCATGAAAAAACACATCTTCTTTCCGCTGATCGCGGCCACTCTTCTGACAGCCGGAGCGATCGACACGACCCTCACCCAAGGGCCGCTCTCCTTCCAACTGCAATGCGACAACAATGCTACGCTCAACCGCCTCACGATCACCCCCAAAGGGCTCAGCACCGACAACCGCCCCATTACCGAGGAGATCGACGGCACCATCACCCACAGCGCCCTGG
>CAYSQV010000220.1:0-2091 GCA_964433295.1 uncultured Nitratifractor sp.
CTGTATCCGGCCGCGTTGGGGTGCACCTGATCGCTTTTGAGAGCGGGATCGTCGAGTATCTCTGCCAGCACACCGGAGATCAGCGGAGTGTCGGTCTGTCTGGCCACCTCATCGTAAAGCCCAAGCGGGTGCAGGCCGAACAGGCCGAGATTGGGAACCGCGACCAGCACCACGTCTGAACCCCGATCCTTCAACATGCGAATCATCTGTATGAGATTGTTTTTGAGATCCTTCATGGGCTTGCGCTGAAGAATGTCGTTGCCACCGAAACAAAGAATCGCCAGTCGGGGAGAATAACGCGCCAGCAGAGCCGGCAGCCGACGCAGCCCGTCGGCAGATGTCTCCCCGTTGACCCCGGCATTGATCACATCATGACCGGACAAGGCTGCCAGAACATCCGGATAACTCTGCCCTGCCCCCGCTCCAAAACCACGGGTAAGGCTGTCGCCAAACGCCAAAAGCGTATCGCTCTTTTTCAAGGGTGTTTTTGTCACGGGGGCAGTATGGAAAAGGGTCATCATGATCGCTGCTCCTGCCAAAATCACCAAAAGGTATCTCATGGTGCGGCTCGATCCCACGCCCGGTGGCTGAGCACCCGGATCGCCTCGGCATACTCCTCCCCGAGAGGCTCTCCCATGAGCGCTTCGGCCCTCTCGGTCAGTACCGCCTCATCTTCTCCCCGATAAAAGGCTGCATCGAGCCCCTGACGATCCCGAAATTGCAGTCGCAGCAGGTACCACAGCTGAAGCCACACAACGGTATAGCGGCGAATGTGCCGGGCATAGTCGGCAAAGCTATCAAAATCCCCTGCCTCAAAATCATCGAGTATTGTCGCCAGCAACGCATCGATACGGCGTTCAGGTACCGAATAGTAGAGGAGTCGGCCGGGCATTGGATCGGGTGCCTGTAGCGCCCCGAGGTAGACCCGGATCGCCCGCTCGGTCTGGCCGTAAAGATTGGTCCGCAGAGCAAACAGCCCGATATCACTGTGGTAATGACGGCCGCACCCTTTGAGACAGCCGCTAAATCCCGCCGTAATGTTGTGCCGGGTGAACCGCTCCAGCGGCAGAGCGGGTACATCACGCTTGATATCCCACAGCGCCAACGGACAATACCGCACCCCGGCACAGGCGATCACCTGGGAGCGGGAGCGGGACGCATCCGACTGTGATACGCCCAGCAGGTGGAGATTCTGATCGCTCCCCAGACGCACTTGAAGACCCTCATCCCGTACCCGCTCAGCGATCTGCCGGAGTGCCTCGGTGGTGATCTCGCCGTACTGCGTATCGATCACCTCACCGTATGTTCCATCCTGTAAAGAAGTGGAACTGACCGCTACCGCCTGCCCCATCCGCAGCTTGCCGGCCTTTTCAACCGACTGCCCTGCTCTCTCCACGATCCAGTCGCGCACCTGCTCCATCCCGACCGCCTCGATCAGATGGAAAAGCCGTATCTTCGCCCGGCTCCCCCGCAGACCGTGTTCCAAAAAGACCTCTGCTACCGCCATAAAGAGATCCGGCACCGCTTCGGGCAGGACGAACAGATCGGCTGGGCGTGCCACGTCGGTGTTTTTGCCCCCGAGATAGACATTGAACCCCCACGCATCCTCCCGCTGTGCCAGCGCGAACATCAGATCGTTCGCCCACGGGTTGACCAGCGGGATCTCGCGTCCGATGATGGCGGTGTTGAACTTGCGGGGGATCGTCCCCATCCATTCGGGACGATCCAGTATCCGCTCCCGGATCCGCATCACCAGCGGCCAGCTGTCGATACGGCTGTCAACCGCTGCCCCGTCATACGGATCGGTGACAATCGCCCGGAAATTGTCGGTCAGGGTCTGATGGGTAGAGATCCCCGCCTCCTGCAACCTTCGGTAAAGCGGATACACCTCCCGCGGCGCGATCCCGTGCAGCTCGATCTGCGCCCGGGCGGTGACGATGATATTCAGCTCACGCTCCTGCACCAACGCAGCGATTAGCTCCAACTGGGGCAATCCGATCCGCCCCCCGTCGATCCGCAAACGCAGCATATAAACATCGGGGCGCATTTTGATGTTGTAGATGCCGTAGTTTTTGAGATAGAACCGCTCCC
>CAYSQV010000221.1:0-2065 GCA_964433295.1 uncultured Nitratifractor sp.
CGCTTCGAAACGGCTCAAAAGCCTGCGGCGATGCTGGCGACTGTAGCGCCCGGGGCCATGCGCCAAGGCGTTCTTGTGCAGTGCGATGTCCCGGTCGATAAAAAACTTCGTCGTGACCACCGCAACGATCAGGGTCAGGATACCGCTGATGTGCAGATGCTCTGCCAATACATACGCACCGTACGCTTCGACAACGAAGGCGAAAAACTCGCTGCGTTTGTCATCAAACAATTTCAAAAAGAGATAAAACCCAAACCCCAGCGACAGGCCGAGAATCGTGCTGAGCGAAAAAACCTTGAACGAAGCCCACGCGGCCGTCCCCACACTCATCTCTCCATGCACCATCCACGGCAGTCCGATGAAGAAAAAAGCGATCACCGCCGTAGCATCGTTGCCCAGCGATTCCCCCTCGATCAGCACCTTGGTACGATGCTCAATCCCCGAAAACTGTGAGAGCACCGACTGCACGCTCACCGCATCGGTCGCCATGTTGATCGCAAACAGCGTCACATACGCCCCCAGGCTCAACCCTGCAAAAAGGTCGAAATAATACAGACTTGCCCCCGCAGCGATCGAGATCGCCACCGACACCACCGCAAGATAGAATATCTCAAGCCAATAGTGCCGTATGTCTTCAAAATGCAAATGCAGTGCATCGGCCATAAAGATCAAAGGGATCGCAAAGATCACCAGCGAATCGAATTCGGTCTTCAGATCGATCGGGATCGCCTGCGGAAAAAACGTATAGATACCGTACGAGCCGACCAGGAGCAAAAAAACCGACGGGATCTTCAGTTTGTCTGAGACGGCGTTGGAGACGATCACAAGCAGCAGAATCGTTATCACAGTTATTTCGATCGCAAAAGAGTGCATGCATGGTTACCTTGGATAAGTTAAACGATATTATAGCGAAGATTTGATAGCGACACCTGCGCACGTATCGAGAAATTTTTGGGGATTTGATCCGGGAAGAGCGAAGAAAGATATTTCGACAAATCGAAACAGACTCCGACTCCGCAGATACCCGGCGGAATCGGCAATATACGGTTTACGCGGGTACGACAGAGACTTTTTTCTGAGACGCGGTACGGTTCTCGAACTTCACGACCCCTTCAATCAGGGCATAGATAGTGTGATCTTTGCCCATACCCACACCGGTGCCCGGATGGATCTTGGTTCCGCGCTGGCGGAGAATGATGTTGCCGGGGATAACGCTCTCGCCGCCGTACTTTTTGACGCCCAGTCTCCGCCCGGCGGAGTCACGGTTGTTCTGGGTAGATCCTTGACCTTTTTTGTGTGCCATTTTGTCTCCTTATGCTATTTTTGTGATGCGTACACGCGTAAAATCTCTACGGAAACCGCGCTTGAGTTTGGAGTCCTTGCGACGGCGTTTCTTGTAGATGATCACTTTTTTGTCGCGACCTTCGTTGATCACTTCACCTTTGACGACTGCGCCCTCGACCAGGGGAGTCCCCACGGTCAGCTCGCCGTTGTCGATGGCAAGAACCTCTTTGAATTCTACTTCGGTTTTTGGCTCAAGACCCATTTTGTCAAACGCGATGATATCGCCTTCCTGGACTTTGAACTGCTGACCGCTTGCTTTGATGATTGCGTACATTGCAAACCCTTTATGTGTATTAATCTCTCTAAAAAGTTTGGGATTATATCCAAAGTTGTATTAAAATTTTTTGAAACGGGAGAAATCCTTCCAATACTATGTAGTATTTCTCAGTAGCGTACTTTGATATCCTTGGTTCGTATCGAGTCTATCAGTGTGGTCAGCTTCTTCATCCGCTCCTCTTCTGCATGCAGTGCATTTTGTGCTTCCAGATTAAATCCCGAAAGCTTCTCTTCCAAATATCCTGTATCAAAATGTGCTGCCACAAAATCTGCATCCTTTACAATCTGCTGATGCAGCGGGATATTGGTCGGTACTCCCTCGATGACATATTCACTCAGTGCTCTGCGTGCTTTGCGAATCACACCGCGCCAATCCAATGCAAATACAATCAGTTTACCAATCATCGAATCATACTGTGCCGGGATGTTGTAGCCACTGTAGGCA
>CAYSQV010000222.1:0-2023 GCA_964433295.1 uncultured Nitratifractor sp.
AGAGCTTTTTTATGTCGGCCTGATCTTTGTTCTGGGCGCTTTTATGAAGTGGGTCAGTTACAAGTTTAAAATGCTTAATGTCGTCGGTTACCTGATCCTCGGCTTTCTTATCGGTCCCAACATGCTCGGGTTTGTCCCGCAATCTTTTGTCGACGGCAGCCCCATCATCATCAACATGTCCCTTTCCCTCATTGCGGTCCTTATCGGTGCCAACCTCAAATACGACGTGCTCCGCTCGGTTTGGCGGCAGATCACGATCATTTCGATCTTCGAGGCGGTGTTTACCTTTGTGTTGATCGGGGTGGTGCTTTACAGCATGTTCGCCTATTTTGATTTTGGGCTTTCGACCCGGTACCGTCTGGCGGTCTCACTGCTTTTTGGGGCGCTGGCCTCGGCGACCGCTCCGGCTACGATACTGGCCGTCATCCATGAGCTCAAGGCCAAAGGGAGTTTCAGTACGTTTCTTCTGGGGGTGGTGGCGGTGGACAATGCCATTACGCTGGTGCTGTTCAGCTTCGTGTTGATCGTTGCCGGGGTCAATCTGGAGATCACGACCAATGCACTGGATGAATATGTGCGGATCCTCCCGACCCTTTTTTTTACCCTCGCAATCGGAGCGGCGGGTGCGGTCGTCTCCGAGATGATCGATCGGGTTTTTCGCAACCATCGCAGCATCAAGACCACCTCTACCCTGGGGATGATCTTTCTTGTGTACAGCGTGAGTGAGTATTTTGGCTTTGAACCGCTGTTGGCTTCGCTGGCGATGGGCGTGGCGCTCTCCAATATCTCTACGCGCAACTTTTTCCTTGTCAAACGGGAGTTTGATTTTCATCTCAAAGAGATCATTTTTATGCTCTTTTTTACCCTCTCGGCGATGCACCTGGACATCGGATTTGTGATGAGCATGCCGTTGGTGGTCGTGGTGTATATCGTTTTTCGTTTTATCGGGAAGGTGTCGGGGGTCTGGGTCGGGGCACAGCTCTCCGGCGCATCGCGGGATGTTCGCAACTACCTGGGGCTGGCACTGTTTCCGCAGGCAGGGATCGCGATCGGGTTGGCACTTTCGCTTCAGCAGGAAGCGGGATTTGGGATTATGGCGCCGATTATGCTCAATGTCATCATCGCCACCACAATGGTGCATGAACTTTTAGGCCCTTTGCTGACCAAATACGCACTCGAAAAGATTTCTGACAAAGAAAATACGTTAAAATAGCCCACAAAGGAGATACGATGAACAAAATGCTTTGGACAGCTTCTGCCCTTTTGATGCTGGCAGGATGCACCCAGGAGACCCAGAACAGCCTCAGCCGATCGATCCAGAACTGGACCGGAACCAATGGAGTGCTTGATGTTTATGCCGGGGAGAAACTCGTCAAACGTTTCATCAAGATCGACAAACTCTCCACCGCCTACGGTACTTCCGACAGCAAACCGCGCCCGTATCGCTACGGCTACGGCTACGATGACAAAAATTTCAATCTCAAAAAAGACCCCGGTGAGAAAAAAGAATATTTTGAGTTTTCCGACTATTCAACCAGTTATATTTTCTACGAAAACAACTAAAAGGAGTTCCAGTGAAATGCATAGAAACGCAGGACGCACCCCAGGCGATCGGTCCCTATTCGCAGGCAGTCAAGGTGCAGGGGTTTGTCTATACCTCCGGGCAGATTGCGCTGATGCCCAACGGGGAGTTGGCCGGAAGCGATGTTGAGGTGCAGACCCATCAGGTGCTCAAAAACCTCCACTACATTCTGGAAGCGGCCGGAGCGCATTTTAATGACGTGATCAAGACGACGATCTATTTGGCGGATATGAACGATTTTGACAAGGTCAACGCGATCTATGCCCACTATTTCGGGACACACCGCCCTGCCCGCAGCACCGTCGAAGTCTCACGCCTGCCAAAGGATGTCCGGGTGGAGATCGACTGCATCGCTCTGGCGGATGGGAATATGCGCTTTTAGGCATTGTGCGGGGCGATTCAAAAATCCTTAATGATCGTTTGGGTATAATCTCGAACTTT
>CAYSQV010000223.1:0-2023 GCA_964433295.1 uncultured Nitratifractor sp.
CGCTGGGCGGATATGTCAAAATGAAGGGCCAGGATGACAGCGATCCGCTCAAACGCAGTGACGAGAGTGACAGCTACAATGCGCAGGCACCCTGGAAGCGGATCGTCATCCTGCTGGCCGGCCCCCTGGCCAATCTTGTGACCGCTTTTTTCCTCTATCTTCACATTGCGTTTTACGGTGCGCCTGCCAGCGTGGCGATCGACTATCTCCCCCCGGTTGTTGGCACTGTCTCCCAACAATCTCCCGCTCAAAAAGCGGGTATTCTCCCCGGAGACCGCATTGTTGCTATTGACGGTCATTCCGTCCGATACTGGTACCAGATCGGCCGCCAGATCCAGGCCGCACCCGATCCGATCCGTCTGATGATCGAACGCAACGGCACCCGCCAGATCGTCCTCCTCCCAACCCAGACGGTCGAAGAGACCAACCAGTATCTCGAAAAGGTCCACCGCCGTATCATCGGTATCGGCCCCAAGGCGGATACCAACACCACGATCACCTTTTCCCCCTCCGGGATGTTCTTCTATGCGTGGAACGAGACAAAAAAAGCCGCCACACTGATCGCCACCGGCATCAAAAAAATGTCAACCGGAGAGGTCAGTACCCACCAGGTCGGTGGCGCCATCACAATCTTTGATGTGATTATGAAGTTTGCCGCGCACGGATTTGCCTATCTTCTCTTTATCTCCGCCCTGATCTCGGTCAACCTCGGCATCCTCAATCTCCTCCCTATCCCGGCACTCGACGGCGGGCACATTCTTTTCAATCTCTACGAGATGATCGCCCGCCGTCCCCCAAGCGAAAATGCGTTATACTATCTGACCATGCTCGGGTGGGCATTGCTGCTGGGACTGATGTTCCTCGGGCTGTATAACGATGTCGAACGGTTAACCCATAAACCGTAGGGTGTTGTCCTCCGACAACATCCTCGTACGACATCCCGACAAACGGTGTTGTACGGGCACAACACCCTACGACCAGATCATTAAAAAAGGTTTTTTATGCTTGACAAAGAACACCTCCGATCCAACCTCGACCAGGTTATCTGGAACATCGAACGCTCCCGCATCAAAGTGAGCGAACACCACATCGTCCAGATCGTTGCTGTTGGAAAATACACCGACATTGAGAACCTCCGTACCCTCTACGAGCTGGGACAGCGGGCTTTTGGCGAGAACCAGGTGCAGCAGCTGGCCGAGCGGATGGAAGCGCTTGAGGACCTGCCGCTGGCGTGGCACATGATCGGCACACTCCAAAAAAACAAGATCAACAGGCTTATCGACCTGCGCCCTACGCTTTTTCAGGCCCTCGACTCCCTCAAGCTGGCCGAAGCGCTCCATCAGCGCCTTGAGGCCAGAGGAGAAACAATGGAGTGTCTGTTGCAGATCAACAGCGCCGGAGAGGCAACCAAATCAGGGGTTGCACCCGATGAAGCCATCGACACCTATCAGCAGATTATCCAAACCTGCCCCGCCATCCATCTGCGGGGCGTCATGACCATCGGCGCCCACACCGACGATCAGGCGACTATCCGCCAAAGCTTCGAGACCACCCACGCAATTTTCCAGAAGCTTCAGAGCGATGGAGCCGAGATCTGCTCCATGGGGATGAGCGGGGATTACGAACTGGCCATAGAGTGCGGCTCTAATATGGTACGGATCGGATCGGCCCTGTTCAAGTGACCTCATGTTCGCAGGGTTCCCTCACGAGACGATTTCGTTCCTAAGCGAGATCATCCTCCACAACGACAAAGAGTGGTTTGAGGCTAACAAAGCGCGCTACCGACGCGCTATCTTCGAGCCCACCGCCGCCTACGTCGAGGAGATGGGGGAGCACCTCCAGATCCTCGTACCGACTATCCATGCCACCCCCAAAGTCAACCATTCGCTCTTTCATATCTACCGCGATGCCCGCCGCCATCCGACTCGACCGATCAAAGAGCGGATCGGCATGATCTTCTGGCAGGGAGCTGGGCATCGGATGAGCAGCAGCAGTTTTTATATGCATTTTGATACCCATGAGG
>CAYSQV010000224.1:0-2003 GCA_964433295.1 uncultured Nitratifractor sp.
TCCCTTCGCGTATCGTGACGATATCGGTGGCAAAGGAGAAGCGGAAATAGCCTTCTGCTCCAAATGCGATTCCGGGCACGACCGCCACACCATACTCCTCGAGAAGATCCTTGGCAAACTGCATCGAATCGCTAGCGATCGCTTTGGTGTTGACAAAGAGGTAAAATGCCCCCTTGGGCCGGACAACACTGAGTCCCTCGATGGCGTTGATGAGCTCATACGCTTCATGGGCACGGGACTCAAAGGCCTGCCGCATCTGCTCGATCTCCTCGTCCACCTCGCCGATGAGAGCCGGGATGGCGGCTTTTTGGGTGATGGAATTGATGTTGGAGGTGCTTTGGGACTGGAGCGAGTTCATTTTTTTGACCAGTTCGCGGCTGGCGCATGCGAGGTATCCGAATCGCCATCCGGTCATGGCGACCGATTTGCTCAGTCCGTTGACGGTGACAGTGCGGCGGTACATGTCCTCGCTGATGGAGGCGGTGGAGACAAACTGCGTCCCGTCAAAAACCAGCTTTTCGTACATTTCGTCACTGACGACGACGACTTTGGTGCCTTTGAGTACCTCGGCCAATGCGGCAAGCTCTTCGCGGCTGTAGACCGATCCGGTGGGGTTGGAGGGGGAGGTGAGGATGAGCATTTTGGTCCGACTGGTGATCGCTTTTTCCAGTTGGGCGGAGGTGATCTTGAAGCCGGTACGATCTTCGGTGTCGATGATCACCGGTACGCCGCCTGCGTACTTGACAAGCTCCGGATATGTCACCCAGTACGGAGCCGGGATGATCACTTCATCCCCCTCATCGATGAGTGCCTGAGTGAGGTTAAACAGTGACTGTTTGGCGCCGTTGCTCGTGATGATCTGATCGGGGGTATACTCCAGGCCGTTTTCCCGCCGGAGCTTGCCGGCTATCGCATCGAGAAGTTCGGGGATCCCGGAGACAGCGGTGTATTTGGTAAAGCCCTCTTCGATGGCACGGATGGCGGCATCTTTGATCGGCTGCGGCGTGTCAAAATCGGGTTCACCGGCGGAGAAACTGAGGACATCTTTGCCCTGGGCTTTGAGTTCGCGCGCCAGAGTGGCAACGGCGATGGTCATCGAAGGGGAGAGCGACTGGATACGTTTGGAGAGCATGATATCACCTTGTTTTTGAACCGATTATATCCTTTTTTGGGTGAGAGTTCTCCTTCAATCGAGCACGATCTCCTCATTCATGCGGTCGAATCCTATCAGGTCGTTTAGGATCTCTTCGGCGGGGCGTGATCCTTCGAGGTAGTAAGAGACAAGTGTTTTGCCGACCTTTCCGTCGTAGAGATCCTTCAGTGCGGTGACGTATTCCGGATGCAGAAAGGGACGGATCGTCTCCAGATCGCGCCGGATGTCGGCTCGGTAGGCTTCGGCGGGGTTTTCTGCTCCCCGGTATTCGCTCTCAGTTTGCTCCCGGTCGAATTCCGCAGCAGCTTCGACCATTGTCCGAAAGATAAAATCCTCAAAGTCTTTCGCGATGATCTGTCCATCGATGTCATCCTCCCACAGCAGGGCCACCATCGGCTCCCCGTCGCGGCCATGTTCCCGGATGAAGGCAAAGATATTCTCTTCGCTTCCCCGGGCAAAAGGGACGATGGCATAACGTTCGGTATCCCACTCTTCTGGCATCTCGTATGCGACGATCTGCCGGGGGGTCATCATCAGCAGGTCGCCTCCGGTATGAAAAAGTGCCGGAGGATTTTCGTGGAGTTTGGGGTAGACGTCTTTGACCCAGTCGATCTTTTCCGGCAGCGGATCGCCGTAGCCGCCCATCCAGTCGAGCATCCCGGCTTCATGAAGGCGGTGATACAAAGGCGGCAGAGTCATTCCGTATCGGTGTTCAATGGCAGCGAGTGATGACATGAAGCAGTTCCTTTTTTGGAGGGATTATAGCAAATTGGGAATTAGGAGTTGGGGAATGAGAAATGAGGAATGAGGAGTTAGGAATTAGGAATTAGGAATTTTGGTTTGCATTGCT
>CAYSQV010000225.1:0-2000 GCA_964433295.1 uncultured Nitratifractor sp.
GCCCACTTCGAGACAGGAGGCACCAGTTAGTCGTTGCCAAACCTGAGATGCAGGCCCCACCCAGGCTGACGCCGGTGATCGCGAGGGGCCTCTTGCGGGCTCATTGCCTTGTCTCTATGGTGGGACGTCCTGATGGGAGGTGCGATCCCTGGTTGGACAGTCGGTGGACGAGTGCGCTTTAGTTGCTGCGTTCAATTGGGACGAGTCGATAGATAGGACCGTAAGGGGTGACGGCGAAATACCGTTGGATGCCCTCCACATCGTAATACCGGTAGAGATCGGCAAGAAAAAGGTAAGGGCGACTCCGGTACTGCAGGATCAACGGGACCTGAGCGGGGAGGCCCGGAAGCCTGACCAACTCCACGTCTCGGCGGGCGCCCTCCACCACCTGCAGATAGCGGACGATGGCCCAGATGCTATAGTCGGCGAAGAGGACACTGTCTCGGGGGAGAGACTCCAGGATCTGCTCCCCGAGCACACGAGCGCCAGTTTCCCGGTGTTTCCAGGGCGAAAGTACGTATGTGAGGTTATCTCGCCCCGGCAACGGGCGGAATCCAGGGAGGTTAGAAATGAGGGGGCGGGCAATGGTCGGGGCCAGAGCGTAGAGCAAGATGGGGAGCACAGCGATCAACAGGACAGCACCCACCAGGGTCCTTTTCTGGGAAGCGATGCAAGGCCAGAGCGCAGCGAGACCGACGGCGATCCAAAGGGCAAAAACCACGTAAGTCTGCAGATAGTAATGCAGGTTCCACCAATACACTCCGCCAGCCCGCGGGTCAAGGGCGGACAGCAGAAAGAGCACGTTGCCTAACACAGCCAGCCCCAACAGCCATTTCTCCGGCCTTTCCTCTCGTGTCATCTGGCGAAGCCCCAGGAAGCCAGCGAGGAAGGCGACCGGAAACTGGTACAGGAGCAAGGCTAGACATACACCGATCCCTATCAATAGCTCTTGGGGATGAGTGGGCAGGAAGGTCACTGCCTGGAAGAAGCGCACTACGGTGCCGGCAATAGTGCCCGCTGATCCCGACCGGCCGACGAGGAGCAGATAAGGGGCTAGCCCCAGCAAACCAGTTGCTGCAGCGATTGGCAACTGACACCAGAGGCCTGCCTGTCGGCGTCGGCGCCAGGCAATGATGCCAATGTATGTCAGAAAGCCTCCGGCCGCTGTTGCCATCACCAGGTGGTTGAAGAAGCTGAGACCGTAGAAGAAAGCAAAAGCATAAAGGTAACCACCGCGCTCCTTTTCTCCCCACAGCAAGAGCAGGTAGATACAAGTAATAAGAAGTAGGGCATTAAGGGAGTAGACCTTAGCCATCACTGCGTAGGTCCAGAAGGTGTGGGACACGGCCAGGGCGGTAGTAGCGAGGAGAGAAGCGGGGGTAGAGCGAGTGAGGTGCCAGGCGGTGAAGAAGACCACCGTCAGGGCAGCAGCGGCGAAGACCGCCGAGGCGAAGTTGGCCCGCCAGGCTGGGTTTCGGATGGGGAGTTTGGTAAAGGGATGAGCAAGAATCACCCAGAGGGGATGGTGGAAGATCCCTGCTCCGTCCCGAATGTCTTCTACGCCGCCCAAAAAGGCCATCATCTGGAAGGTGGCGAAGTCCCCTCCGCCCCAGAGGAGGCCGGGGGCTAATGTTAGGGTGTAAAGGAAGAGGGCACCGACGAAGAGAATAGCTACCAGCAGAGGATAGAAGGTACTTTGGTCTTTCATGTTAGTTTTCCTTTTCTGGGCAAGACCGTGGAGTTGTTTCTTGGGCAACTCGAGCTCAGTGAGCGAGACCCTCATCACATCCCCCTCACCCCTGGAAGTTCGCTACGCAGCACAGCCCCAACCCGTTCAACAGTACTTCGGATGTCGAAGCATTGCTCCACTTGCCGGCGGCCCTTCTGCCCTAGATTGACAAGGCGATGCGGTGCGCCCAGGAGAGTAGTGATGGCACAGGCAAGAGCTTCTTCGTCTCCTGGCTCCACCAGCAACCCCATCTCCCCGTGGACCACAACCT
>CAYSQV010000226.1:0-1973 GCA_964433295.1 uncultured Nitratifractor sp.
CATAGAATTCACCAGGATGCACACGGCTGGGCACCAGATAGTCTCGCGCACCCTCCGGAGTGGATTTGGTCAGCACCGGGGTCTCCACTTCCAAAAAGCCCATCTCATCAAGCACATTTCGTGCAGCGATGGTCGCCTTGGAGCGGAGTTTGAACGTATCGTAGGCCTTTTGGGTGCGCAGCTCAAGATAGCGATACTTGAGGCGGATCTCCTCGTTGACCTTCGCATCTCCCAGATCGAACGGCATCGGCAAAGAGCGGTTTTCGATCACCAGATTGTCCACGACGATCTCGACTTTGCCCGTCTTGAGGTTGGGGTTTTCGAGCCCCTCGCCCCGGGCACGTACCCGGCCTGTGGCGATCAGGACGAACTGATCACGCACCTCCTCCGCGGCGGCATGCGCCTCGACACTGTCGGCCGGATCACATACCAGCTGGACCACCTGGTCTTTGTCCCGCAGATCGATGAAGATCACGCCGCCATGATCGCGGCGGCTCTCCACCCAACCGGCGACCGTAACCTCCTGAGCGATCTGTTCTTCGCCGATTTCGGCGCAATAATGTGTTCTCACGATTTTTCCTCATTTTTTTTCTAAAATAGTGACGCGATTATAGCCAAATGTCGCTTCGGATTCTCGAAACGTATGCTTCAAACGGTTGTGTCACTTTTTTGCCACCTGTTTATGGTATACTGTACGGGTTAGATTATGGACTTTCGACAAAGCATAAAGGAGTAATAATGACAATGAAAAGAACAGGTGCCCTCCTGCTGGGCGCTTCCCTCATGAGTACCGGCGTTGCCAGCGCCGATTTTGTGGACGGAGTGGTCGGCGGTGTCGTCGGCGGAGTGGTCGGGTCGGTCATCACCAATGAGATCTACCACAACGGACGCAAACATCGCACCACGCGCCGCCGGGTGCGTCACCCTCAGCGGGTACGTCACGTACGCAAAAAACGCCCCGTCCAGCACAAAAAAAAGGTGGTGCACAAAGCTCCGGCGGTGATCGTGACACCGGAAAAGAAAATCCAGAAATCCCTCTCGGCTCTGGGGTTTTACCACGGGCCGATCGACGGACAGATCAATGCCTACGAAACCCGCTCCGCGATCAAGGCGATGAACAACGCCTACGAGCGGGGCAACACCGCTTCACTCGATCCCAAAGCCAGAGACACGCTGGTCTATCTCGGCGATCTTTTTACGCTTGACCGCTATCTGACGGCTCGCGGAAACGACAAACGCACCCGGGCCAAAAAACTGCAGGCTGCGCTCAAAATTCACGGCACCTACCATGGCAAGATCGACGGAGCGGTCGGGCCGGGTACGCGGGGAGCGATCGCTCAGTACACGGGTGGAAGCTCTACCCTGGACTACGAGGAGGAATATCGCCTCATCGAAAGCGCCAAGAAGAAAAACGACCGCAACATCGAAGAGGCGGTCAATACACTCAAAGAGGGCAATGCTTCCCGTCCGATGGGCAGCGGAGCCTCCGGCACGCAGCCGGTCGTTCTCCAGCCGGCCAACTGAGCCGGGGGGATCCGCGTTTAGTCTTTTTTACGCTCGATGGCGGCTCCGAGGGTCGCCAGCTTCCCTTCCAGATCGTCGTACCCCCGATCGAGATGGTAGATGCGGCGCACTTTTGTCACCCCGTTGGCCGCCAGCGCCCCCAGCACCAATGCAGAGCTGGCGCGCAGATCGGTCGCCATCACTTCGGCTCCGTAGAGTGCCTCGACCCCTTTGACCGCAGCGGTGTTGCCTTTGAGCCAGATGTCGGCTCCCAAACGGTTGAGCTCGCTGACATGCATAAACCGATTCTCGAACAAACGCTCTTCGATCAGACTCTCCCCCTCCACAATCGTTGCCACCGCCATAAACTGCGCCTGCATGTCGGTCGGAAAACCGGGATACTCCGCGGTGATGATGTTGACCGGGAGGAGTTTTTCGGGCGGATGGATCGTGATCGACTCCTCTCCGAT
>CAYSQV010000227.1:0-1973 GCA_964433295.1 uncultured Nitratifractor sp.
TCTTGATCCCGGTCTCCTGACTGAGCTGAATGATCTGCTTGTCGATCTTTTGCTGATCGCCGATACCGTGGCGCATAATCTCAAGATAAAAATCATCCCCGAAAAGCTCCCGGTACCGAAGCGCTACCGCTTTGGCCTCGTCGTATCCTTTGGCACCGTTTTTGACGTTGCGCTCGGAGAGGTTGAGGTTCCAGTTGATCTCCCCCTGCAGACATGCCGAAGAGCAGATCAGCCCCTCGGCATGCTCTTTGAGTATCTCCCAGTTGATGCGCGGGTAGTAGTAAAAGCCGTCGATGTAGGCTTTGGAACTGAGGTACATGAGGTTTTTGTATCCGGTTTCGTTCTTGGCGTACAGACAGAGATGGTACCGCTGCCGGGTCGATTTGTCCCCCAGGTCGGTCTCGTTGTGCAGATAGGCCTCCATCCCGATGATCGGTTTGATCCCCTCAGAACGCATGGTATTATAAAAATCGATCGCCCCAAACATGTTGCCGTGATCGGTCATCGCCACCGAATCCATTCCGAGCTCTTTGATTTTTTTTGCCAGCGTTTTGATCTTGTTGGCTCCATCAAGCAGCGAGTATTCGGTGTGCAGATGCAAATGGGTGAACTTGGGCTTTTCGGACATGGGTACCTCGGTGGAGTTTTATCGTGAAATGAATATAGCGAAAGTTGGGTTAGAGGTGTTTGAACATCACTCCCACGCCATCTTAAGCGTCCGCTGGGAAGTGACGCAGTCTTTGAGATAGAGATTGATGAGGCTTTGGTAGGGGATGCTGGCATGGTCTGCCATCTCCTTAAAATAGTCGATCACCTCGTTTTCCAGTCGGATCGTCTCCTGTCACATCAAAACTCGATTTTCCCTTGGCTAATATGTAAAATTGTCATATTATGGCGTATTGAGATATAATCAAACTAAAGAACATCAGAAAGGATCACCATGCAACGCATCGCCATCCTCTGTTCCGGGGGAGATGTCTCCGGGATGAACGCTGCACTCAAACGCTTCGTCGAATATGCCAAAATAAAAGGGCTCAACCCCTACTTTGTCGACAACGGGTACGAAGGTTTGATCGAGGGGCAGATCTATCCGGCGACTTATGAACATGTCTCAGGTATCGTGTCACGGGGCGGCACCATCATCCACACCTCCCGATCGCTGCGGTTTAAAGATCCTCTATGGCGGCAGCAGGCGATCGACCATCTCAAGGAGCATGCCATCGACGCACTCATCGTCATGGGCGGAGATGGATCGTTTCGGGGGATGCAGGCGATGAGCGCCATGGATAACGAGCTGCGCTTTTGTGGGATTCCCTCCACCATCGACAACGACATCGCCGGAACCGAATACTGCCTGGGGGTCGATACGGCACTGAACATGATCAAATATGCCATCGACTCGGTGCGCGATACCGCCTCTTCCTACGGGCGGGGGTTTGTGATCGAGGCAATGGGAAGAGAGTGCGGCTACCTGGCACTGGTCTCAGCCCTGACCAGCGGGGCAGAGATGTGCCTCATTCCGGAGATCCCCTACGATCTGGATGCCTACAAAGCCTCGTTTCTCAAACAAAAAGAACTGGGACGCAAATACTTCCTCGCCATCGTCTCCGAAGCGCTCAATATCGCTCCGAAGATCGAACAATGGTTCGAAGAGCAAGTGGGCATCGAGACCACCACAATGGTACTGGGCCATATCCAGCGGGGCGGCAATCCCACCGTCTATGACCGGCTCATGGCGTTTCACTTTGTCACGCAGGCGATCGACGGTCTACGGGAAGGGCACAAAAGCAGCGTCGTGTGCTACAACGCAGGCGGGTTCAACTACAAAAGCATCGACGAAGTCGCCTTCAAACCCGGCCGCATCGATCCCAGGCTGATCAAACTGGGACAGGAGTACGGCCACACCGGATCGGCTACAGATACCCCAGGCGTTTGAGCTCGGCATGGATCTTCTCCCCGAAGATCCTGTATCC
>CAYSQV010000228.1:0-1959 GCA_964433295.1 uncultured Nitratifractor sp.
CCGGAGCGGTGGCTCGTCAGAGAGGGATAGCCGCTGCGCTGGGCGAGACGAACCGTTTGCATGGTCGCCGAGACCGTACCGATCTGGTTGGGTTTGATGAGGATCGAATTGGCAATACCCCGATCGATTCCTTCCGAAAAGATTGCCGGGTTGGTGACAAAAATATCGTCTCCGACCAACTGTATTTTCTCCCCAAGCCGTACGGTCATCTCTTTCCAGCCGTCCCAGTCATCCTCACTCAAGCCATCTTCGATCGAGACGATGGGGTATTTGTCAACCATCTGCTCGTAATAGGTGACCATTTCGCTGCTGGTCAATGTCCTGTTTTCCGATTTGAGGACATATTTCCCGGTATCGTCGGTCAATTCGGATGCAGCGATATCCAGCGCAATGGCGATCTGTTCTCCGGGTTTGTAGCCGGCTGCCTCAATCGCCTGTATGATCACCTCGATCGGTTCTTCGTTGGATTTAAGATTGGGCGCAAACCCTCCCTCGTCACCTACCGCTGTACTCTCACCCATCTCATCGATGATCTTTTTGAGATGATGATAGACCTCAGCAGCGGCACGCAGCCCCTCACTGAAACGATCAAACCCCACCGGCATAATCATATATTCCTGAAAATCGACCGAGTTGTTGGCGTGTTCGCCGCCGTTGATGATGTTGAGCATAGGAACCGGCATCACGACCGCATTGGCACCACCGAGATAGCGATAAAGAGGCATTTTGAGGCTGGCGGCCGCGGCACGTGCGACGGCCATCGATACCCCCAGCACAGCATTGGCGCCGAGGTGACCGTAGTTGTCCGTTCCGTCGGCCTCTTTCATGGTCAGGTCTACATCGGCCTGATTGTAAGGGCTCATACCGATGACCGCTTCGGCCAGCTCCGTGTTGACGTTGTCCACCGCTTTGAGCACCCCTTTGCCCATGTAGCGGTCTCCCCCGTCTCTAAGCTCAAGCGCCTCTCTTTTGCCGGTACTCGCGCCGCTGGGCACGATGGCGCTCTCGACCGTACCGTCACTTAGGCTCACTGTTACACGCACAGTGGGATTCCCCCGACTGTCCAACACCTCATTGGCTACGACATCTTCGATGTAGATCATCGTTTATCCTTGCACATTTTGATGCGTGTATTTTATCCAAAAGGTACTAAAGGGCAATAGCCGATAGACAAACGCCTCGGGGATCAGTCCTCGGTCATTTCACTTTCATCTACGGTGAGTGCCGCACCAAACCCAAGCGCCTCTTTGATCTTTTGCTCGATCTCTTCACGCATGCGGGGGTCTTCTTTGATCGTCTGCTTGGCATTCTCCTTGCCCTGACCCAGTTTTTCGGCACCGTAGCTGAACCAGGCGCCCGATTTGTCAATGATATCCAGTTTGACCCCGTAGTCGATGAGTTCGCCTTCGTAGCTGATCCCCTCACCGAACATGATGTCAAACTCCGCCTGACGAAACGGCGGGGCGACTTTGTTTTTGACCACTTTGGCCTTGACCCGGTTGCCGATCTGGCTCTCCCCCTGCTTGAGCGTGGCAATGCGCCGCACGTCAATCCGTACCGAACAATAAAACTTCAGGGCATTGCCTCCTGTTGTCGTCTCAGGTGAACCATACCCCATTGTACCGATCTTCATCCGGATCTGGTTGATGAAGATTACGGTGGTATTGGTCTTGTGGAGGATCGCTGTCAGCTTGCGCAGCGCCTGGCTCATAAGGCGCGCCTGGAGCCCCACATGGGTGTCGCCCATGTCCCCTTCGATTTCGGTTTTGGGTGTCAATGCCGCGACCGAATCGACGACAATTAGATCGACTGCTCCGCTGCGGGCCAGCGTCTCAAGGATATCCAGAGCCTGCTCCCCAAAATCCGGTTGACTCACCAACAGGTTGTCCGTATCGACCCCAAGGTTTTTGGCATACACGACATCGAGCGCATGTTCGGCATCGATAAACGCACACACCA
>CAYSQV010000229.1:0-1902 GCA_964433295.1 uncultured Nitratifractor sp.
AAGGCTGCCCCTCATATGTATCGGTGCTGTCTATGTAGATGCGCATCACCTTTTTGCGCCCGAGATACCGCTTCATGTCCTACTCCTCAAATATAATAATGTCGTAGTGACTCTTTTTGACGATTGCTTTGCCCGGAGGGACAGAGCCGGGACGATTCAGACCGTGAAGCTCCTCACGCAGCTGCTCGATCTCCTCCTCCAGCCTCGCCATTGTATCCCGCAGGCGCAAGATCACATCGACACCGGCAAGGTTGATACCCATATCCCGGGTTAACCGGAGGATCAATTTCATCCGGTCGATATCTGCCTGGGAATAGAGACGCATACGCCCCTGGGTACGGGAGGGTTCGACCAGCCCCTCCCGTTCATACTGGCGCAGAGTCTGCGGATGGATCTTGAGCATATTGGCTACCACGCTGATCAGGTAAACGGGCTCTTCGTAACTGTGCATATGAACTCCTTATTCCGGCAGTTGTTCTTGACACGCTTTTTGCAACGATTCCGGAAGACTTTCGCTTGGAGGCAGCACAATGTTGGCGACCAGATACAAGTCACCGCTGATGCCGCTTTTTCTGTCGGGGAATCCTTTGCCTTTCAAGCGAAATTTCTGACCGTTTTTTGTATCTTTCGGTATTTTGAGGCTCACCTCCTTATCCGGAGTATCTACTTGAATCTTACCGCCGAATAATGCCGCTTTGAGCGGTACATCGATCGTGGCGTACAGATCCGATCCCTTTCGCTCGTATCGGGGAGAGGGGGAGACTGTGACCTTGATCATCAAATCCCCCCGCTGCCCCTGAAAACTTTTGCCTTTTCCGCGGACACGCAGTGTCTCGCCGCTCTTGATACCGGCAGGAATCTTGATATCAAATTTTTCACCTTCGGCAGTGGTGATCTGGTGCTTGCCCCCCTTCAGCGCCGTTATAAAAGGGACCGTTATCGCCGCCTGGGTATCGAGATCGGGCATCCCAAATCCCCCCATGCCGCCATTAAAACCTCCGAAGCCACCGCCGGATGAGGCAAACCCTCCTCCACCGCCGAACATAGCCCGCAGTATCTCATCGATGTCCATACCCGCACCCTGTCCGCGTGCAAAATCGTGAAAATTTTGTCCGCCAAACATTTGATCGCCGAATTGATCGTATTTGGCCTTTTTTTCCGGGTCGCTCAGCACCTCATAGGCGGCATTGATCTCTTTGAATTTCTCTTGAGCCTCTGCCTCTTTGTTGATATCAGGATGATACTTTCTGGCCAGCTTTCGATAGGCTTTTTTGATCTCGTCTGCACTGGCGTTTTCACTGACACCCAATGTGTCGTATAGGCTTTTTGCCATCTCTTTCTCCTAAACCATCATTCAATATTTTATGCGATTATATCAAAAAAGTTTAGTCTATGTCAATCAATGTTGTCCATTAGTGGAGAAAATGGCGTTTGCCGGTAAAATAGAGTGCTATTCCATGCTCATCAGCCGCTTCGATAACCTCATCATCCCGAATCGATCCGCCCGGTTCGATCACCGCCGTTACTCCGGCGGCTGCAGCCGCATCGATGCTGTCACGAAACGGGAAAAAAGCCTCCGACGCCATCGCAGCCCCGGTCACATCCAGCCCCATTTCGGCAGCTTTATTCAGTGCACACTTGGCCGCATCGACCCGACTGGTCATTCCCATGCCCACAGCTACCATGGCGCTGTCTTTGACATAGACTACGCAGTTGCTCTTTGTCAACGCGGCGACTGTCCATGCTATCTCCAGATCTTTCATCTGCTGAGAGTTTGCGCTTTTTTTGCTTTTTTGTTCTGCCTTTTTCACCTCGGAAATTTCAATCCTATCAGCATCCTGATAAACAAAGCCCCCGTCAATATGCTTGAAGTCGTATCTGTCTCCCGCCTGCTTGAGATAT
>CAYSQV010000230.1:0-1888 GCA_964433295.1 uncultured Nitratifractor sp.
TCAAAGACCTTATATGGGATGAATTCGCCGAAGCCAGAGAAAAGCGCGCCTATTATCTGGAACACACCGATGAAGTACGCGAGATCCTCCATGCCGGAGCCGAAAAAGCCCGCAAAGTTGCAGCAGCCAAGATGGAGATCGTCCGGGATGCGGTGGGGATCATTTAAGGAACCCTGACATGGAAACCATCCAATTCACCCCACAGGAAAAGGACCTCCTCGTCCACAAACTCAAAACCTACTTCGATGCAGAACTCGGCCAGGAGATCGGGCAGTTTGATGCGGAGTTTTTGCTGGAGTTTGTCGGGCGGGAGATCGGGGTCTATTATTACAATCGTGGGCTCAAAGATACACAAAATATTTTTGCAGAACGGGTTGAGAGCATCACGGATGCGATCTATGAACTGGAGGAGCCGACGGAGTTTTCGGGGCGGTGAGATTTCGGATCATCGCAATTCGCGTAGGGTGTTGTCCCCGACATCACCTTTTTGTGAGAATGCGGGGAACCAACCAAGAGTGGTGCTGTGAGGGTACAGCACCCTACGTGTGATTTCATCTTTTTGGCAGCATGATCATGCCATCATAAACCCCAACGTCTCATCCTTGAAGTTTTTTAGGCGAGGAAATGCATCGTGCAGGTCAAGCTTACCATCCCCCAGCCAGTCCACCAGCGTCGCCAGATACTGATCGGTGGCGATGGTGGGAATGAGGACATTGCCCTCTAACGCGTCGGGAGAGTCGGGGGCGATCCGGGGCATCGTGCCGTACAGCCCGCCCCGTACGGCACCACCCATTACCAGCACGTGCCCGCCCCAGCCGTGATCGGCTCCCTGCGGAAACTGCATCCCGGCACTCACGTCGGTGACGGTGAAGGTGGTGACCTTCTCGCCCAGTCCCAGGCCATCCAGAGCCGTACCCAACGCCCCCAACGCACGATCGAGCTCGGCGATCTTGGCCCGGGTACGCGCCACCGCAGTATCGCAGTCTTGCCCATCGGTCTCCCATCCGCTGTGCCGGACGAAATAGATCTGCCGTCCCGGGAAGCGGGCACTGCGGCGTGCCGCCATCAGTGAGACAACGATCTCAAGCTGCTCGTGGAGCGAGCGGGTATTGTCCCGGGAGCGCCCAGCGCCAATATCGACACGCTTTAGTCGTGCCATAATGCGCTGCGGATCGTCCAGCACACCAAAGTGTTCATCGTGTGCGATCAGCGCTGCATGCACGCCGCCATCCTGCATCCGATTGAGTCCGCCGACACTGATGTTGGTAAACGGCCGACCCAAATGGTCCCCTACCCGGGCCGCCCAACCGTTCGTCCCGCCGGCATCCATCGCCCAGTCACGCTGGGCAATACGTTGGAACAGCTGAGGCGGAAGAGCTGCGTCTCCCCGCAGGATTGCCGATTTGCTCACCGGCTCGACAAGCGTACCGACATTGGCGACAATGGCGAGATCTTTGAGATGGTAACGTCTCTGAAGATTGGCCATCGCCGGGTGAAAGCCGTAGCGCAACCCGGCCAACGGCCGAATTTTTCGGCGGGGATGGGCCCGTGCGGCGCGCATCTGCATGTACGCCTGATGGGCAGTTTCATCAAATTTGGGTACCACCATGTCGAGGGTATCGGCACCCCCTTCGAGCAGGACGCATATCAGTGCCTTGTAGTCCTCATTTGGACCGATTCCTGATCCAAAAGCAGGGGTCATGGCCGCGGCCGCGGCTGCTGATGTCTTGAGAAAGTCTCGTCGGGTCAATGTGTTCATAGGGTTCTCCTCTCAAACGCATGCCCACAGCACATCCCCCGCCATCTTCTACCGACAAACGGTCGACAGACCGATCGCGGCAAAAGAGACCTGTGTCAAAAAAGATTGGGGATACATGCCGAAAGGCAG
>CAYSQV010000231.1:0-1885 GCA_964433295.1 uncultured Nitratifractor sp.
TGCCATCATGTTCAACTACATCTGTGCCGACCGTGTCCCCGGAATTGAGGAGCGGTTTGACATCGAATCACTCTATACTTTCTATTACGATGCCTACGGGATCGTTTTTGCCCAGGCCGAAGAGACCGTCGAGGCGCGTGCGGCCACCCGTGAGCAGGCGAAGATGCTCGAGATCGAAGAGAAAGCCCCGCTCCTTTCTCTCCAGCGCCTCTCCTACGATCGGCACGGCAAAGCGATCGAATTCTCCGAAATCCTGATCAAAGCCAACATGTACAAACACAAAATCCGCCTCTCTGCCTGAGAAGACTACTTTGGCTCTATGTTCTCCTCCATACCGGCGCGCAGCTCCTCCCAGAATTTTTTTCCTGCGGCCTGTTTGTCGGTACGGAATGCCTCAATCCATTCGAGGAGTTCGGGACGGGTATCCCCATCCACTTCCCGTTTGCGTTCGAGAAATCCGCTGACGAAGTCGAGTACCCGTTCCCCCTCCCAGGGTCGGGTGGTGTTGTGGGCATTGATCTGGGCTGCCAGTTTTCCGACCTGCTCGATATACGCCTCCTGCATGCCGTAGACATGGCCTATAAGCTCGGGGATCATCTCCTCCGCCCAGGCTCTGTGGAAGCGGCACATCCCGATGTTGTCCAGAATCAGTTCTTTGCGGAACCGCTCGGCATTCTGGGCACCGAGTTCATACGGCGGGATAAAGTCCTGCCCGTAATAGACATAATATTTCCCCATGATCGGCATCGGTGCCAGTACACCCGGGGTCCAGTATTGGTTGGGGACCATCCACCCTTTGTCGCCGTTGGCCGCATAGACCAGCAGGTCGGCGATCCCGGGATGCATGGTGCGGGCGAGCCTGCGCGCCAGCAGGCGTGCCCCCAGCGTCATATCGAGCATACCGTGATGACGGATGATCGCATCCACCAGATCGATCGCCAGACGGGCGTTGTGCCAGGAGCTCTCTACCCGGTCGAAGGCCTCAAGATCAAACATCGGCACTGCATCGACCCCGAGATCTTCCGGGCTGATGTAGCCCCCATCGAGTAATTCCATCAGCCACGAGAGGACACCGCCGATGGAGATCGCATCAAATCCCTGTGCGTCGGCATGGCGGTTGATCTGCTCGGCCGCCCGCTGGTCAAAGATCCCGATCTGCGGCCCCATTGCCTGATAAGGTTCGTAGTCTTTTTTGTAATCACCGTGCATTTTTTTGCACATGACCGCGCAGGGTTCTCCGCAATTCTTGTGGGCTTTTTTGTCCCGGATCTCCTCGTTGAACTGCGTCAGATAATGGTCGAGGATGTAGGTTTGATTCAGTGCCAGCCGTTCTGCTTCGGTGCGGCGGACGCTTTGGTAGTTGAACGAGAGGAGCGATCCCCCCAGCGTGCTGAAATTTGAGCCGAGTGTGCCGCCGGTGCCGAGTTTGGGATCAAAATTGTATTTGACAGTCGAAGCTTTGTCCTTGGCTGAGAATCCCATGCCGTAGCGCTCCATAAACCACTCGTCAGCCTTTTTGCGGTCCCGGAAGCTCTCGTGCGGGAACGCTCCGCCGTAGATGATCCCGGCAATACCGTGCTCCTGGAGCATTTTGCTTCCGAAGCCTCCGCGTCCGGCCCAGGTATCGACCGATGTCCGTTTCCTTTTTTTGACCGGGGCAGACCCGATCGCGCCAAAATCAGTCGCACGCGCCGAGGGGCCGGTCGCAAGGATACGCGGATCCCTGGCATACCGATCTGCGTAGAGGGAGAGCATCCGGTCCATCAGAGCATAGATCCCCTGTTCCCCTTTGTTGCCGGAGTACCAGACCGTATCGAGGTCGATCGGAGCGATCTCGATCTCCGTTCGGCCGTCTTCGTGGCGATTGAGATAGAGCACAGAAGGG
>CAYSQV010000232.1:0-1878 GCA_964433295.1 uncultured Nitratifractor sp.
ACCAGCCCGGTCGGTGGTGGCCTCCCACCCCACCGTTCCCCAGTCGCGCCTACTTTACCAATACCATCGTCGCCAGCCACACCGTCGGCATCCACGTGGCCCACGCGGGGTATCCCTACCCGTTCCAGAACCGCGTTTACATGAACGGGACAGTGTGGTGGGGGAACGGGACGAACGTCGTGGAAGAGGGGGATGGCCGGGTGTTCACCGAAACGAACTTCTTCGGCGATCCGCGCTTCACCTGCATCAGCGATCCGCCGGGTTGCCTGAACCCCTACCACATCCTCACCGACTCGGTCGCGATGGACAGCGGCCTCACCGTGACCCTCTCCATCCCCGGCACCGATCTGTTCGTGGACATCGACGGTGACCTGCGGCCCTCTGGAAATGGGTACGACATCGGCGCCGACGAGGTGGTGACCGACGGCTACTCCGTCTGGCTGGTGCCGGTCCTCTCCGCCCGCCCCGCTGCGCCAGGCCAGGTGGTCACTCACACCCACTGGCTCCTCAACAGCGGCAACCAGACGGATACCTATACGCTTACCCTCATCTCCAGCAGCCAGGGGTGGGCCGCGCTGGCATCCTCCCCTGTCGTCACCCTCTCCCCCCAGACCACCGCGACGGTCCAGGTGCGGGTGACGGTGCCATCCGACGCCACCAACGGGGCGGAGGATAAGAGCAACCTCGTTGCCCTCTCACAGGCCGCGGGTGGACTGCCGAAGGCCTTCGCGACAGACGTGACAAGGGTATTTACCGGGACTGCCGACGTCGCAGTGGGGAAGTGGGCCGACGCCGAAGGCGTACTGCCAGGGGGGAAGCTCCACTTCACCGTGGTGATCACTAACAACGGCCCGTTCTCCAACCCGCTGGTGGTCACCCTTACCGACTCCTTGGTGCCGACAGAGGCGGTCTCCAGCCTGGCCCTCCCGCCGGGATGCACCGGCACTGGCCCCATCACCTGCACGGTGACGCTGCCCGCGGGCACGCCGCCCATCACCAGCCAATTGTTCTTTACCCTCACCACCGCCGACACCTACACAGGCCTTCTGACCAACCGGGCCGTCGTCCGCCCCGAGGTGATGGACAGTGCGCCTTCCAACAACGTCGCCCAGGCTTCGGCGGCGGTGCTGGACCCACAGCAGACGGCCGACATCGAGGTGAAGAAGTGGGCCGACGTCGATCAGGTGATGGCGGGCGACCCGATCCACTTCACCGTGGTGATCACCAACAATGGCCCTGCGTCCGGCTCAGTGGCGATCACCCTCACCGATTCCCTCACGCCAGCACAGGCCATCGACAACGTGATCCTTCCGCCCAGGTGCAGTGGCTACATCACTGAGCAGATCACCTGTACGGCGACAATCCCTGGAGGTACTCCGCCCATCTCCCACCAACTCCGCTTCACCTTCACCGTCACCGACACCTTCACCGGAACTCTGACCAATCGGGTGACCGTCAGTCCCTCTCTGATCGACACTTCTCCCCCCAACAACGCCGCCCAGGCCGTGGTGGGGGTGGTGGAACATCGGCGGATTTATCTGCCACTTGTCCTGCGGTCCTACGGGCCGTAGCGCTATGCTATACACGGGAATAGGGGGTGCGGCGTCGCTGCACCCCCTGTCTGTTTGACTGCCTGGCGCATCGCGCAATGATGTTTTTCGCGAGACCCCACCCGTAGACCGGAACGGACGGCACAGCGCCGGGCTTGGCCGATGTCACCACCATGATGTAGGGTACACACCTGGCCAGCCCTGGATACTTGACCCGTCCAGGTGGCGTAGCCACAATAATTAATGAATGATCGAGGCCATGGCGTATCCTCCACAGGCGAAAGGAGGCGTAGGCGATGGACCACAGCCACGGAGTGTTCTCTCGGTT
>CAYSQV010000233.1:0-1868 GCA_964433295.1 uncultured Nitratifractor sp.
CGGGCGTGTACATGTCAAATTCGAAATCAGCCAGTGCAAAAAACGGCACTTCACGGGGGAGCTTGCACTCGGCTTTGGCATCAGTGACGGTCCCCTGCCGGTGGCAGAATCCCCGGTTGGCCAGGGCAGCAAACGCGATCACATCCGCCCCCAGCTCGGCTAGGGCATCGGCGGCCTCCATCGCGGAGCCGCCGGTGGTGATAATGTCCTCGCAGACGATGATCCGTTCGCCAGAATGCACCTCAAAGCCACGGCGCAGCTCCATCTCCCCCTCTTTGCGTTCGACGAAGATGGAGCGCACGCCCAGTGCGCGTGCCAGTTCGTATCCGGCCAGCACACCGCCCAGTGCCGGAGCGCAGACCGCATCGATCTTCAGTCCGCTGGATCGGATCTGTGTGGCAAGCTCTTTGGCCAGCATGGCGGCACGTACCGGGTCTTCGAGGACACGGGCGCTCTGGAGATAGCGGTTGGAGTGGTTGCCGCTGGAGAGGAGAAAGTGCCCTTCGAGCAATGCGCCAGCGTCCTTGTAGATCTGTTCAATGTTCACGGATCAGACTTTGAGGATGTCGGCTTCTTTTGTCGCCAGGGTTTCGTCGATCTTGGCGATGTGCTCGTCGGTGATCTTCTGTACCTGATCATGGGCACGTTTGGCCTCGTCTTCGCTAATCTCTTTTTCCTTTTCGAGCTTCTTAATCTTGTCGTTGGCCTCTTTGCGGACATTGCGGACAGCGACCTTGGCCTTTTCGCTCATCGCTTTGGCCTGTTTGACGATCTCCTGGCGCTGTTCGACCGTCATGGGTGGGAAAAAGAGCTTGATAAAATCCCCGTCGTTGTTGGGGTTGACACCAATATTGGCCTGCTGTATGGCGTGCTCGATGTCACTGAGGAGGTTTTTCTCCCAGGGGGTGATCGAAATGGTGGTGGCATCCATGGCGATCACATTGCCCACCTGATTGAGGGGGGTGGGGGTGCCGTAATAGTCGATTTTGATGTTGTCCACTACGGCGGTGGTGACCTTCCCGGTGCGTAGCGTCGCAAAATCACGCTTCATCGCGTCGATACTCTTATCCATATGGTCGTTGGCATATTCATAGATCTCATTGAGCATGGTGGAACCTTCCTGCAGAAATTTGAAGGTATTTTACACTGTTTGGGCTTAGCAAGGGGCATATGGGCCGCTTGCCGGGGTGGAGTGGAGGTCTATTTGGAGGCGGGTGCCGCCGGGGCTGCCGGAGCGGCGGGCGAGCTGGCCGGAACAAAAGGGGCGGTCGGCTGCGGTGCCGGAGCCTGGGTTGTGATCGTGTCGGTGACCGAATGGGTGTTGGCCTGATTATACAGATAGCCTAACGCCAAGGTATTCAGGATAAACAGCAGTCCCAGACCAAACGTCAGTTTGGCCAAAAAGCCCATGGGCCCTTTGGCACCAAAAAGCGATTCGTTGCTGCCGCTGTAGGCACCCAGACCGATGCTGGAGCTTTTTTGGAGCAGGATGGAGATGGTGATGGCAATTGCCAAAACAATCTGAAGAATCATCAATGTAGAAGTCATTCTGTATCCTCGAATGGGATGGTATGTGTGCCCATTTGTGTTTATAGTTCGGCGATTATACCCAAAAAGTTATGAAGAGGAGTTAAACCGGGCGAAAGACGCTTAGTCGTCTCCGCCAAAGATACCCAGCAGATTTAGCATGGACACAAACATATTGAAAAAATCGAGAAAAAGCGATACCGCGGCATCGACAGGAGAATCGTAGGCGCCGTTGGCAATGTTTTGTGTATCATAGATCGTAAACAGCGAGAAAAGCAACAAAACTCCGGCAGAGATGACGATGCCCATGATGGGGCTGTGGAAAAAGAAGTAATTGACCA
>CAYSQV010000234.1:0-1861 GCA_964433295.1 uncultured Nitratifractor sp.
CCCCTTACGGCCGGGTCCCGATATGGAAGGAAACCTTAAATATGGAAGCGCTCGCACCGCATGTTAAAGGCAGCCTTCGACATAGCGTGCTTCCCACACCGGAGCAGTTACAGGCCAAGCTGGAGCAGGTAAGTGGGAGGATGGAGAATGAACGGTGAGAAAGCTCACTAATTATGACCTCATAAGCGGTGATGAGAGTGAAGAGGAAAATAACACGTGAGGTAGTCTGTATACTTAGAAAGGGTACCACTGATGGGGAACTCTTATAATTGTGCCCGAGAGCATAATTGCGGGAGTGCGTTTGCTGGACCTGGAGGTCGAAATGGCAGGTGTCTTCTTGATACGCAGCAATGAAGAGCTCGTTGAGTTGGCAGAGCAGGCGTATGCCTCTGAAGACCTTCTTCAGAAGTTGTTAGCAAAGTATCCAGCGCTGTTGTCTGGCGACCAACTGGACCCTGAGCGCCCGCGTCGATGGTTGCTGATCTCGCGGGAGATGGGACTACCGAGCGCCGAGGGAGAAGGTGACCGGTGGGCGGTTGACCACCTCTTTTTGGATCAAGATGGAGTGCCGACGCTCGTTGAGGTGAAACGCAGTTCAGACACCCGTATTCGCCGTGAGGTAGTCGGACAGCTTCTTGAATACGCTGCTAATGCAACTGCCCAATGGCCTGTGGGAACGATTGAGGCGCGTTTCCGGGAAACCTGCGAAAAGGACGGCAAGGATTCGGATGAAGTTCTCGATGATTTTCTGGAAGAAGAAACTTCGCCCGGAGAGTTCTGGCAGCAAGTCAAGACCAACCTCCAAGCGGGACGGCTCCGATTAATCATTGTCGCTGATGAGATACCCCCGGAACTGAGGCGTATTGTCGAATTCCTCAATGAGCAGATGGATCCCGCCGATGTGTTCGCAATCGAGATCAAGCAATTCGTGAGCGAAGGCTTAAGGACACTTGTGCCGCGCGTGTTGGGACAAAGCGAGAGGAAGAGATCATCACACCGGGAGAGCCGACAGTGGGACAGAGATTCATTCTTCGACGAGTTGCGCAGGAGGAAGGGAGATGAAGCCTGCCGGGTGGCTGACTCCATCCTGCAGTGGTTAGAGGAGCACAGTTTCGTCATTCGTTGGGGAGCAGGAAAGAGGACAGGATACATGATTCCAATGTTCGAGCACATGAACAGAGATTACGGGTTCGCTTACCTGACAACTCGAGGAAGTATCGAGCTTCAGTTCGGTCAACTCACAACCAGACGGCCATTCAGCCGGCAAGAAAAACGGCGCGAGTTCCTGGATCGATTGAATGGGATTGAAGGCGTAAGTCTCCCGGAAAGCGCGCTGGATCGATTCCCCCACATCTCTATGGACGCGTTGAAGCAAGAAGACCGGCTCACCCATTTTCTGGAAGTGCTGGAATGGGCAACGAATGAGGTGCGAAACGTGGAAGAATAGACTGAAAGCAGGAGGACATGGCGCGGCTTGAGGAGTTGACGAGAGGGGCACGAGTCAAAGGAATTTTGCCTGATGCAGTTGTCACCGTCGTCGATGTTCGTTGGATCGGCTCCGTTGCCGTCGAACTTACTTACAAGAAGCCGGACGGAAGCGTGGGGAATCAACTCCTTTATCGCGATGCAGAGCCGTCCTTGGAGATCGTCTCCTCCAGGCTCCCCTGGACGTTCAACGCGGATGGGGCGCTGTTCCAGCTCGTGTCCGAGGCGTACCGCATTCGCCTGGCGTATCTGTTCGATCCTCTGCTCGCGGTGCACACATCATTGATCGAGCCGCTTCCTCATCAGATTACCGCCGTCTATGAGAAGATGCTCCCCCGCCAGCCGCTCCGGTATCTCCTCGCTGATGACCCAGGGG
>CAYSQV010000235.1:0-1836 GCA_964433295.1 uncultured Nitratifractor sp.
GGCGTGAGCCAGGCAGTCGTCGACGGGATAGCCGAAGCATTCCCCCAGCTCATTCCCAGCCCCTACTACTCGACCCAGGTGATCGCAAAAAACGGCGAAGCTCTCCAGGGGAGCATGCTCTTTGGAGTCGATTTCACCCGAGAAACCGCCATCAACAAGGTACTGCGTACCACCCTGCGGGATGCCAATACTTCTGCTGCTCCCTGGCGGGTCATCATCGGTGACGGACTGGGGGTGGAACTCGGTGTCAAAAAGGGGGGGAAGCTCACCCTGCTCTTCTCTGAACTCCAGGCTGTCGGTCTGGGGACCATGCCGTTACAAAAACGCTTTACGATCGACGGGGTTTTTGATTCCGGTCTGGCTGCCTACGACAAAGCAATCATCTATACAACGCATGCCGCTCTCCAAAAGATCCTCGATCGGCCCAAAGATCTTTTTGACGGAATCCATATCTACAGTCAGGATGCGATGCGGGACATCGAGCGGATCCGCGCTATCCTCCCGGATGATCTTGACATCCAGGGATGGTGGCAGCAAAACGGCAGCTTCTACTCCGCCATGGCCCTCCAGAAAAAAGCGCTCTTTCTTGTCCTGCTGCTGATCATCCTCGTGGCCTCCCTCAACATCATCTCCTCGCTGCTGATGACCGTCATGAGCCGCCGCAGCGAAATCGCTCTTATGCGCACACTGGGGGCTTCACGGCGAGAGATCCACGCTGTTTTTTTCCGGGTGGGGCTGATCATCGGTGGACTGGGGATCACACTCGGTGCCCTTCTGGGATGGATCGGCATCTGGATCCTCAAATCGTTTGATCTGATCACCCTCCCCGCCGATGTGTACGGTGATACCCGGCTGCCAGTCGATCTGCTCTGGAGTGACTTCGGGCTGATCCTGCTCGGGGCGGCGATCATCGTCATCCTCTCCGCTCTCTACCCCGCCCGAAAGGCCGCTGCCACCGATCCGCTCCATGTGCTGCGCAATGAGTAGCTTCAGATTCTTGAGATACTCAAAGCCTACGAACCCGATTTTGACCAGCACATTGCACGGGAAGAGCAGCGTTACGACGAACAGCTCCGGGAGATCGATATCGATTTCTCATTCAAGAACGGGCACACCCCTCCTCACTCGCCTGCTCTCTCCGTAGTTTCCAAGAGGGGTGGACACCTCTATTCGTTGATGATGTGCGCCGGAGATTTCAACGTACGGACAAACATCTCAAACGGTGCCAGGAGTGTCTCGAGAACCACATGGGTGGTTACTTTGGGATTCTCAAGCGTTCCGGTGACTTTGACACCGGTGGTGACCGATTTATCCTTGCCCATCAGAATGTAACCGACGATGGGGATCGAACCGATAATCTTGCCGATACCGCGTGCGGTGCGCACCGCCAGATCCATATTGATCGCTCCGTTGAGGGTGCTGACCGTCCCTTTGCCCGAAATAGCAGCCGATTTTCCATCGATATAGATCATGTCAAAAAAGATCCGGTTTTTCACGACACGAAACTCGATACGGCCATTGCGTACTTCAAAGCCGCTTTTACTGAAACCGGGATTGGAGAGGCTCGCCAGTGCCGGAACGGTATTGAAAAGTGCGATCATGTTGTTGTAGGTCTTGAAGCTGCTGACCGTACCGCCGTCGATGGTGATCACCCCCCGCATCGTCCCTTTCATGTTTCCGTGAAGATCGAGAGAATAGTGCCCTCCCTTCAAGCCGCCGAAATGGATCAGCGCACGCAGCATCGGGGCTTTGATCCGATGGGCTTTGACCACGATTGCATTGCCGTTGAGCTCGACACGAACGGTGTCTCCGTCCTTGGTTGCGACAAACCGGGTA
>CAYSQV010000236.1:0-1834 GCA_964433295.1 uncultured Nitratifractor sp.
GCACCAGTGCAGACGCCAGCGGCGATACAGGCAGGGTGGTAGGATATCTAAGCGCAGCATTTTGGTAAGCGGTTGATGGGCTCTACCCGCAGCGATTTTGTACTGTTTCGAGTGCTTCCTTGGCGGAGACTTTTCCGCTAAAGGCATGATGGACTGCTTCGTAAAGGGAGCCAAGGCACTGGCCCAGGTTGGGATCGGCGGGTAGCGGGCGGGCGCGGCGGAGCATCTCCCGCTGTGCGGCCAGCCACGGGTAGCGTTCCAGCGATGCCGGGTCATAACTGCTGTTGCGTATGGGGCTGCCGGCGACACGGGTGATCTCCCGATCGGAGGCAGGTGACAAGAGTCTCATCAGTGCTTCGAGAGTTTTGATCTGGTCGATTTCGGGCTGATTGGCCGCAATGGCGATGCCCCAGGTGGCGTTCCAGGGGTGAGGGAAGAGGGCGGTGCGATAGCGATCTCTCCAGGGGTTGTCGGGATCGAGGAAAATGGGCGCGGTCTGTCCGCCCCAGTTGGCGACCAGTGCCGCTTCACCAGTACGCAAGGTATGGGCGATGGCCTCATTCCCGTAGTGTTCTGTATCGGCGGGGCACCAATGTTTCAGCGCGCAGTAGTATTCAAGCGCCTTGATGTTGGCCGGATGGGCAAAGTCAGGTCGACCCTCCTCATCGAGAAGACGACCGCCGAACTCCCAGAGATAGGGGAGCAGATCGGTCAGGATCTCACTGGCGTCGGCTTTGAGCGCCAGCCCGTAGTGTCGGGGAGGGTGGTGGAGCTTTTGGGCCAGACGGGCCAGCTCTTCGGGCGGGACAATGGGGGACACCGTCCGTCTCGTCAAAGGTGATCAGGTCCTCACGATAAAAGAGCAGATGCCCGTCAGAGAAAAAGGGCAGCTGGTATTGCCGATCTTTATAGCGGCACTCTTCGGCCACTTCGGGGACGATATCGTCCGGGTCGTACGCGCAAAGGAGCGACGCGGGGAGGTGACGGAGCAGCCCGGAGATCTCCGTGAGGTATCCCGCATCGGCCAGTTCCGGCAGCCAGATATGTCCGGGAACAAAGAGCGCCTGCGCGGGGGTACCCTTGGCCTGAAGCGCCTCCATGAGACGTGCCCGGTATGCGCTCCAAGGGATCACCTCAAGGTGCGCGTCCAGCCGGGGATGATCGTCGATCACCTGTTGGAGTACGGCCAGCGCCGGGTCATCCGGGCCGATGATCTGTATGCTCATTTTTTCAGACCGTATGACTTGAACTTCTCGACAATGATATCCATCTCTTCGTCTGAGAGTATGTTGGGGGTACCGATCTGGCTGGCGAGGATGTACTGCCGGGCGAGGTTCTCCACCTCTACGGCGAGCCAGAGGGCTTTGTCGAGTTCCGCGGCGACGGTGACCACCCCGTGATTGGCCAGGAGGCAGGCGGTGTAACCCTCCAGCGCTTTGAGGATATTGGCGGAGAGCCGGGGTGTCCCGAAGGTGGCGTACTCGGCGCAGGGGATCTTGTGCCCGCCGGCGGCTGCGACCATGTAGTGGTGCGCCGGGATCTCCATACCGACGATCGCCATGCTGGTGGCGTGAGGGGAGTGGTTGTGCAGGACGCAGTTTACCTCCGGTTTGGCATGGAGGATGTCGAAATGGAAGTCGAGTTCGGACGAGGGGGCGTGTTTGCCCTGAGGTGCGTTCCGGTCGGCGAAGGGGACGTAGACGATGTCATCCGGCTTGAGCCGCTCATAGGGGATGCCGCTTGGGGTGATGAGGATCCCCTCTTTCCAGCGGTGGCTGACGTTGCCCGATGTCCCCTGGTTGATCCCGAGGGATTCCATTTTGAGGCAGGTATT
>CAYSQV010000237.1:0-1815 GCA_964433295.1 uncultured Nitratifractor sp.
ATCGACAATCTGGAAACGATCCTTGCTCTCTCTGACGGGATCATGGTCGCCCGCGGGGATCTGGGAGCCGAATTCGGTGTCACCCGGCTCCCCCGCATCCAAAAACACATCCTTGAGGTGGCCAACGACATGAACAAACCCTCCATCACCGCCACGCAGATGCTCACCTCCATGAAAGACAATCCGTTCCCCACCCGCGCCGAGGTGAGCGACATCGCCAACGCAGTCTACGACGGCACCGATGCGGTGATGCTCAGTGACGAGACTACCATCGGCCGTTTCCCTCTCGAAGCGGTCCGGGTCCTCCACGACACCATCAAAGATGTCGAAAAGGACTATCCCTACTTCAAAGATCACCCCACCCATGACGAGTCCGATGCTGTCTCCAAATCGGCCGTCGAACTGGCCAAAAACCTCCACAAAGAGGCTCTGGTAGCTTTCACCACTTCGGGGATGAGCGCCCAGACCCTTTCCAAATACCGCCCAAAGCAGAGTATCTATGCGGTCTCCCACTCTCTGGCCACCCACCGGAAACTCAACCTGGTCTGGGGGGTGCGGCCGCTCTTTGTGATGGAACCGCTGCGCAACCCTACCAAACTCCTCTATCTCTTTGTCAAAAAGCTTTTGGATGAGCAACGGATCCCCGCCGACAAACGTTTTGTTGTCACCATCGGATCGGTCACCGGCAAGCGCGGCTCCTCCAACCTCATCCGCATCCTCAACAAAGAGGGGATGGAAGCGGTCCTCGCGTCCGAGTTTTAATCTGTCGGGGAGTATAATACGGCCACGCTGATGTAGCTCAGATGGCCAGAGCACTTGATTCGTAATCCAGAGGTCACGGGTTCGACTCCCGTCATCAGCTCCACATCTCTATTGGCTCGCCAGCCACCTCTCCAAAATGATCTTGGCTGCGATCGAATCGATCCGACCATCCCGTTTTTGACGCATACTCCCTGCCATCTCTTCCCTGGCTTCCTGCGACGAACCGGCCTCATCCTGATACCCTATTTTGACCGTATCGGTAAGATTGAGCAAACCGACAAAATGGCGGATACGCCTCTCCATCTCCGCTTCACTGCTGCCCCCGCGCGGCAGGCCGACGATGAGCGTATCGATCTCCCACGCCTCAACAAACTCCCGCACCTGGCGTGCGGCCTGCTCCCGATTCGTACGAAGGATCGCCGGCTGAGGAAGCACGACCGATCCGTCCGGACTGAGCGCAATGCCGATCCGCTTGAGTCCGACATCCAAAGACGCTATTCTCATCAAAACACCTCGCCGTCATCCTGGGACAGGCGCCCGCTTTTAGGGAGCGGCGAGACTCTCCTGGAGGGGAGCGCGCGGGTCGATGTGAGTCGGGCTCTGCGTCGCATCCGGCTGATCCGGCGGTTGGCTGCGGTGATCGAAGAGGCCCGGATCTGCTTCGCGGCCAACAGCTCCCGGACTATCCCGACCAGCTGCCGGGTATTGACTCTCCCCTTTTGGGTCAGTTGATTGCCAAACAGCAAAATATCGTTCCCGGCATTGATCGCCATACGGATCGTCTGTTTCAGAGAGTAGTACTTGCGTATTGCACCCATCTGAAGATCATCGGTGATCGCTACGACATTGCGGTTGTGCTGCCGCAGCAATCCAAGCGCTTTGGGCGAGAGCGACATCGGCAGACCGGAGGGATCGATGCGACGGTTGACCACATGGGCCATCATCACCGAATCGGCCGCAGGATTTTCAAAAGGCTTCAGTTCCGCCTCACTCCAGGTCTTCGTCACATCCACAAAGCCCCGGTGTGTATCCCCCAGACTCGAACCGTGTCCC
>CAYSQV010000238.1:0-1804 GCA_964433295.1 uncultured Nitratifractor sp.
CAAAGAGCATGCTCCCCTGGAGAGCTTCGCCGTTTTTTGCGATCACCTGGGTCGTGTAGTAGGGGCTGAGTTTGAGATGGGGGAATGCTTCGGCTATCCCGTCGACGATCGCCTGGCTCACGCCGTCGTCAAACGAGGTGACCGTCAGTGGATAATTCATCACAAAGAGACGATCCCGAAACTGCGTGTAGGTGCCGTTCATGATCCCCATGGCGATCATCAGCACCATGACACCGGTTGTGATCCCGAGAAAAGCCAGCAGTGTCGAGATGAAAATAAAGGGATTGTCCGGATCGTACCGCAGGTAGTGGCGGACAAACGTCGCCACAAAGCGGGGAGCGAAGGTGCGGGGAGCCGGCATCAGGCGAGATCACCCTTTTTGGGGCCGCTTTTGCCGCAGCAATGTTTGTATTTCTTGCCGCTGCCACAGGGGCAGGGGTCGTTGCGTTTGGGTTTTTTCGGCGCGACAAAAGGTTGGCGTTTTTCCGGTTCTTCGGGTGCAGGGGGTTCAAATCCGTGCTCCCGGATTTCCGCTTCGTCAATCTCCAGCTCATCCCGCATCTGTTCGAGAGTCTCCACCTCCTCTTCGGGTGCTTCGAAGTTGAATTCGACCAGATGGAGGAGTTTGACCGCCTCAAACCTGATCCGTTCTACGAGGTTTTCAAACAGCCGGTAACTCTCCTGCTTGTATTCGGTAAGGGGGTCTTTTTGGTTGTAACCGCGCAGACCGATACCGGTCTTGAGCACATCCATTTCGTAGAGGTGATCCCGCCACTGGGGGTCGAGGATCTGGAGGTAGAGGATGCTCTCGATCTCCTTGCGCTGCCGGGGATCAAACGGAGACATTTTCTCTTCGTATTTTGCCAACAGTCTGTCGACAAGGATCTGCTCGATTTCGTCGGGTTCTTTCCCCTTGAGCTCGGCGGGATCGATTTGCAATCCGCTGTTGGCCTCAAGATCGCTCACCAGGCTTTCAAGATCGTAGTCCTCACTCGGCATACCGGCAAAGATCTCCGCCCGGGCCAGCAGGGTGCGGACAAAATCATGGTGATTCTCCTCGATCTTGCCGCGCATGTCGTATTCGGGGTCGAGCAGCTGGTTGCGGAAGGCGTAGATCGCTTTGCGCTGGTGGTTGGCGACATCGTCGTATTCGAGGATGTTTTTGCGCGATTCGTAGTGCATTGATTCGACTTTTTTCTGTGCCTTTTCGACGCTGCGGGTGACGAGCTTGGAGTCGATGTACTCTCCCCGTTCGACGCCGAGTTTGTTCATGATGTTTCGGATCTTTTCGCTGCCGAAAATCCGCAGGAGATTGTCATCGAGGCTGAGGAAGAACTGGCTCTCACCCGGATCGCCCTGGCGTCCGGAGCGGCCCCGGAGCTGATTGTCGATCCGGCGGCTCTCGTGCCGTTCGGTTCCGAGGATAAAGAGGCCCCCCAGTTCACGCACTTCGTCGTCGATCTTGATGTCGACCCCGCGGCCGGCCATATTGGTCGCGACCGTTACCGCTCCTTTTTGGCCAGCATTGAGGATGATCTCGGCCTCCTGGGCGTGATTTTTGGCGTTGAGGACGTTGTGGGGGATGCGGGCTTTTTCGAGTGCGTCGTGGATCAGTTCGCTTTTCTCGATCGAGGCCGTACCGATGAGGACCGGCTGCCCTTTGGCATGGAGTTCTTTGACCTTGGCGATGACCGCTTCGATCTTCTCCTCTTCGGTGTTGTAGATGAGATCGTTACGGTCGATCCGCTCTACCGGGACATTGGTGGGGATCGAGACCACCTCCAGACCGTAGATCTGTGCAAAT
>CAYSQV010000239.1:0-1767 GCA_964433295.1 uncultured Nitratifractor sp.
TGCAAGTTGTTGACATTGGCTCATAGGTCCGGCAAGTTTACGATGCGGCATCACTTTTGAGGCGAGGGCACCTCCTTTCTGGGGCCGCTCGCCGTAGTCCGACCCAGCAGCCCGGCCTTGCGTTTTTCCCGCAAGCGGTAGCTTTCCCCTTTGATGTTGAGGGTGGTGGCATGGTGCAACAAGCGGTCGAGTACCGCGGTGGCCAACACCGCATCCCCGAAGACCTCGCCCCAGTCGAGGAAACTCTTGTTGCTGGTGACGATCAAACTGGCCCGCTCGTAGCGCCGGGACACCAGGCGGAAGAAGAGGCTGGCCTCCAGGCGGTTGAGCGGCAGGTAGCCCAGCTCGTCCACAATCAGCACTTTGGGGTAAGTGAGTTGCTTGAGGGCGCGTTCCAGCCGGTTCTCATGCAGTGCCTTGTTCAGGCGGGTCATCAACGCTTCCAGGGTGAGGAAGAGCACCGAGTAGCCCGCTTGCACGGCTTTCACGCCGAGGGCGATGGCCAGGTGAGTCTTGCCCACGCCAGGCGGGCCGAGGAGGATCACGTTGTGGGCCCGCTCCACGAAGGCCAGCCCGGCCAGTTCGCGCACCTGGCGTCGGTCCAGGCTGGGCTGGAAGCCAAAGTCAAACTGTTCCAGCGTCTTGACCCAGGGAAAGCGCGCCTGACGTAGACGGGCCTCCATGCCCTTCTGGTAGCGGCCCTGCCATTCGGCCTGCAATGCCTGGGTCAGGAAGGTCTTGTAGTCCAGGTCGCGTTGAGCGGCCTGTTCGCAGACAGCATCCAACTGGGCTTCCAGGTGCTCCATCTTCAGTTTGTGCAGCAGGGCCGTCAGTTCCATTCGGCCACCTCCTGGTAGACCTGCAAGGGGCGCTGCTCGACGTGCATTGCCTCCCAAAGTGCCGCATGGTGTTCAGGCACCGTCACCCAACCCTGCTCGAGCGGCTGCAGGCGGTGGTGGGCCACCAGGCGTTCCTGGGCGTACACGCGCAGGTCGCCGTCCAACCCGATGCGCACCGTGACCGTCTGTCCCACCCACTCGGCGGGCACACTGTAGCGGTTACCGCGTACATCGATGTAGCCATCCCAGCCTACTTTGCGGGTTTCCAGGTAGGAGGTGTCGTATCGCTGAGCAGGCAACGGCTGCAGATGCGGGCGTTCCCGTGCAAAACGTTCAGCCACTACCTCGTTCACCGTGCGCTGCACTCGCCGGTCGGCTTCTTCGGCCAGCCAATGCTCGGCCAGTTGGTTGAGATGCGCCCAACTCTCAAAGGCCCGATAGCGCACGAAGAAGTGCTGCTTGATGTAGCCCACCATGCGCTCATCCTTGCCCTTGGTGCGCGCCCGGTATGGGCGGCAGGCGCGAGGGGTGAAGCCGTAGTGCCCGGCCAGGTCCAAAAAGCGCGGGTGGAACACCGGTTTCCCCTGCTGGGCGGGCTTGAGCACCGTGCTCTTCTGGTTGTCCACCAGCACCTCTTCCGGCACCCCGCCAAAATACTCCAGGCTGCGAATCAGCCCCTCGTAGGTGTGTTCGGCATCTTGCCGGTCGGTGCACCAGAAGTGGAAGCGCCGCGAGTAGCTCAGTTGATTGACGATGAAGTGCACTTTGACCTGTTGCCCCCCGATCTGGGTGAAGATTTCACCCCAGTCGCTTTGCATTTGCTTCCCCGGCCCGGTCTCGAAGCGCACCGTGGCTCGCCCCTTCCGCAAGGGGCGCTTGGGACGAATGTACTCCCTCAAGATGGTCAACCCGCCCTCGTAGCCTTGGG
>CAYSQV010000240.1:0-1762 GCA_964433295.1 uncultured Nitratifractor sp.
TCCGGTACGAATATCCCCAAACCGCCCCTTGAAACGCCGCAGCAACTCATCGACGACATACGGCGCGACGTTTTGGGTCAGGGAGGTTTTGTACACTTTGGGCGTCTCCTTGGAGGCCTGCACATACTCTTTTTCGGTGATCCACCCCAGCGATTTCATCCGGTAGAGGATAGCATTGGCCCGATTGAGCGCCCGCTTGTAGTGGCGCAGAGGATTGTAATACGTCGGCGCATTGGGCAGGCCGACAAGCAGCACCGATTCTTTGAGGGTAAGTTCACCGAGTTGTTTGTGGAAGTATCCCTGCGCGGCGGTTTTGGTACCGTAATAGTTGTTGCCGTAGGGGATTTCGTTGAGATAGCGCTCAAGAATCTGCTCTTTGGTGAGGCGATGTTCGATCTTCAGAGCAAGGATTGCTTCACGGATCTTGCGCTCAAGCTTCTTCTGGCTGCTTAGAAGCGTGATCTTGATCAGCTGCTGGGTGATGGTACTTCCCCCCTCCACAAAACGGCGCGCCATGATGTCGCGTACAATGGCCCGCAGGATCGCATCGGGATTGACACCGCTGTGTTCAAAAAACTTCGTATCCTCGATCGCAACAAGGGCTTCGATGATGTACTGGGGGATCTCATCATAGCGGGCATAGAGGCGGTGACGCCCTTTGAAGATATACGCCAGCCGTTTGCCGTGACGATCGAGGATCTCACTGGAGGCATTGGGTGCGTAGTTGATCAACTTGTCCGCATCGAGTTCTGTCTCCTGATAGTAGTAGACAAAGACCGCTCCGGCGACCAGCACCCCGACCACACCAAGCACCATAAAGATCTTGATAAGTCGGGCGATCCATTTCATCCGGCCTGTTCCTTCAGATATGTTTTTGCCTGAGCTATCGCCTCATCGATCTTTTCGGGCTGTTTGCCGCCGGCTTGCGCGAAATCGGGTCGACCGCCGCCGCCGCCGCCCACGACAGGCGCAACTGCTTTGATCCAGTTGCCGGCGTGGATGGGGGTGTTTTTCGATCCGGCCGCCAGCAGGACTTTGTCCCCTTTTTTCTGAAAGAGAAGAACAGCAATGTTGTCGTAGCGATTTTTGGTCTCGTCGATCATCGCCTTGATATCACCGTTGTCCACTTCATCAATGATAACGTTAATCCCATCGATCTGTGTGACGGTGAGCTCTTTTTGTGTCGCACTCAACGCTGAGGCGAGCTCCCCCTTGAGAGTCTTGATCTGCTCCTTGAGCTTGGCAACCCCAATAAGCGGGTCATGGGATTTGAGTTCAGTTTTTACAGCATCCAGGTCATGGCGAAGCGCATTGACCGTTTCGACCGCTGCTCTGCCGCAGACCGCTTCTATTCGGCGCACTCCCGCACTCACTCCCGATTCTTTGGTGATCATAAAAAGTCCAATCTGTGCGGTATTGTCCACATGGGTTCCTCCGCACAGCTCAATCGAAGCTCCGGCAAAATCAACCACCCGCACCTCATCGCCGTATTTTTCGCCAAAGAGCGCTACCGCACCGCTGTTTTTGGCATCATCTATGCTCATGATCTTGGTCTCTCTGGGCAGTGCGCGCGCTACTTTGTCGTTGACCCAGAATTCTACCTCTTTGATCTCGTCCACAGTCAGGGCTTTGGGGTGAGAAAAGTCAAAACGCAATCGCTTGTCGTCATTGAGCGATCCGGCTTGGGCGATATGATCCCCCAGTACGGCTCGGAGTGCCGCATGCAGCAGGTGGGTTGCCGAGTGGTGCTTTTCGATCTCAG
>CAYSQV010000241.1:0-1760 GCA_964433295.1 uncultured Nitratifractor sp.
ACGGTGATACTCTATTGGCTCGCGCCACTTATGTACCAGGCACTCTTGGCAACACCAAAGCCCACAACACCACCACCTTCACCATCATCCCCACCGGCAAGAAGCTCAAGCTTGTAGCCCACGGATACTGCACCAAGCACGGCATCTGGGAAGGACCCACTGTCGAAGTGACCGTCGAGGACTGATACTGCATCTTTCCTCCCGCCGGAGCACCTCTCCGGCATCTACTTGCCTCTTTGTCCCTTAAAATCCTTTGCAACAATTTTGCATCTGTTTCGTTGGTTTTATATTCTCTTAATCTCTTTTATCCTATGATTTCAGATATGTAGGTACATATCTCTATATATACCTACTCTTAGATCGAAGAGGGATGGAGGAAAATATGTATAAAATCCTGGACAACGACCTGATCAAAGCCTACATCGATGAGACACCTGAGATACGCTCCCTTCTGCTCGATGCCAATGAATCGATTGATCTGCTGGATATCTCCGAGATCGGGGACGGGAACCTCAATTTTGTCTATACCATCCGTTCGCCCCGCCAAAGCGTCATCCTCAAACAGGCCGTTCCGTATCTGCGGGTCGTGGGGGAGGACTATCCGCTCAGCCGGATACGGATGAGTTTTGAGATCTGGGCGCTGGAGGCCGAGAAAGCTCTCGTGCCGGAGCATGTGCCGGAGATCTACTACCGCTCCCACGATATGTCCCTGGTCGTGATGCAAAATCTCGACCGGCACAAAATCCTGCGGGGAGAGATGATGCAAAGGATACCATTCCCCCATCTGGCGGAACACATCTCCACCTTTCTGGCCGATACGCTCTACTACACATCCGATTTTTACCTCGATCCGGCAACCAAAAAAGAGAACGTCAAAAAGTTCATCAACATCGAACTGTGCAAGATCACCGAAGACTTCATCTTCACCCACCCCTATGAGGACAACGAGACCAACGCCTACAACCCGGCACTCGATATGGCTCATGTCAAGGCGTTCCGTGAGAACGGCGAAGTCAAAGTCGCCGTACAGGAGATGAAGTATAAATTCATGACCGAGGCCCAGGCGCTCCTGCACGGGGATCTGCACAGCGGCAGCATCATGCTCAATCAGGAAGAAACCTTCGTAATCGATCCGGAGTTCGCCTTCTACGGACCGATGGGATTTGACGTGGGGATCTATCTGGCCAACCTCATCATGTCGTGGTACTCTCTGAACGGGGAGGATGAGGCCTACGCGGCGTATGTCCGGGGGCAAATCGCCGATACCTGGAATCTCTTCGCCCAAAAGTTCAAAGCCAACATGCTCAACCACGAAAAAGAGCAGCGCTCGCTGCAGTTCGACTATCCGGACGGACTGAAACACTTCGAGATGTTTACCGACCGCTTCATCGCACAGCTCTTTACCGACACCATCGGGTTCGCCGCCTGCGAAATGTTCCGGCGCACCGTCGGACTGGCCAAGGTCGCCGATGTCGCCGGGATCGAGGATCTGGAGAAACGGGCCCGGATCGAGGTGCGCATCCTTGAGGCCGCCACCGAGCTGATCACCCATCGCCGTGACTACACCTCCATCGACGAGGTGCTGACCGTTCTGGATACCAAAAGCACCGAATAATGGAAAAGAAACCGCTCATACGCGCTGTGGATATCAGCAAACGATTTGGCGTCACCCAGGCGCTCGATCAGGTCAGCTTTGACTTTTACGAGGGGGAGATCTTCTCGATCGTCGGCGCCAACGGTGCGGGCAAATCGACTTTTAT
>CAYSQV010000242.1:0-1710 GCA_964433295.1 uncultured Nitratifractor sp.
CGGTGAGCAGTACGATGGTCACAAACGCCATTGCGCCGGCCAGAAACGCCACCATGGAAAGCGGCACGGAGATATCAAATGACTGACGAGAAAGCCCATCACAGCAACCAGCGTGATGATCAGTAAAGCCTGCAAAGCGGTACCGCGTCTGCGGAACCGCTCCATGTCCTCCCAGGCGTGCGAGTCGTTCTCCAGTATCTAGAAGCGCAGGCTTTCCCACCTCTTCTCCCTCTCCACCCGCTTTAGGAGGGCGATGTCCCCCCTATTCATCTTCTTCCGGAATGCCAAATGGACGAAGGCCACACCGACGCAGAGGCTGATGAGAGCCACGGGGGTGAGAGCGGTCGAGAACTCCAAGAAGCTGATGCTGGCCTTGGTGGCGATATAGGCGTTCTGCGGGTTGCCAACGGCCGTGGCCACACTACCTATGTTGGCAGCCAGCGCCTCTCCTATAAGAAAAGGGACCGGGTTCGTCCTCACCAGCCGACATGTCTTGATGACGATAGGGGGTGAACATCAGCACCACCGCATCGTTGAGGATGAGCACGGAAAGCAGTGCGGTGGCGGACATGATGAGCAAGAGCAGATGGAATTGACTGGAAGAGTAATGGATGATCTTGAGAGACGCCCAGTCAAAGAGACCGCAGAGCTCCAACCTCACCACCAATAGCATCATGCCAAGCAGAAGTAGCAGGATCTCTATGTCCACCGACGCGATCGCCCTCTCCGGCGTAACCACCCCCAGTAAGATCATTAGCCCCTCCCCCAAGCAGCGCGGCCACCGGTCTCTCCAGCTTGATCTTAGGAAGCCGCCTGACGGAAATCAGAAAATAGGTGAGAAGAAAAGCACCCAGCGCGACGAAGATTTCGGCCATTTCAATCCCACAGGTTCTTGAAGATCATCTAGAGAGCGTATCGAACGCTCTCAGCAGAAACGTCAGATCAGGAATAGCAGATGAAGCACCCCATTTTCCACCAGGTATTCTGTCACTCCCCTCATAATGAACTCGACGGCCATGGCCGCGAGCAGCAATCCTATGATACGGGAAATGATCTCGATGGCGTTGTTTCCCAGGATCTTCAGTATCGTGGTGGCGTTTCTAAGCAATACCCAGGTTATGAACAATGCGGGCACGCAGGCCAATACCGTCAAGAGATAGCCGCTCTTCTCGGCCAGCAGAATGACGGTGGTCATGGCGCCTGGCCCTGTCAGCAGAGGGGAGGCGATCACCACCCAGGCCACACTTCCATTCTCCTGTTTTCCTAGCTGTATGCTGAAGATGATCTCCACGGCCAGTAGGAAAAGCACCACGCCTCCCGCCACCCGGAAGCTTGCGATGGAAAGATCGAAAATCTGCAGCAGCATCTTTCCGGTGAGTACGAAGACCACGAAGAGCAGTCCTGCCACCAGCACGGCCCTGTTCGCGCTCCAGCCCTCCCCTGAGTGTCAACGTCTTTGGTCATAGAAAGAAAGACGGGCAACGTGGCGAATGGATCGAAAATAAAGAAGAGCAGTACCGCCGCGTAGAACAGATCCTCGACCATCAACTAGGCGGCATCCGTGGGCTTTGGCTTAAGCCTTTTTCATGCCATTCTTGAATGAGATTGGGACGAGTGATCTTCGAAGCGTCGCCTTTCAAGGCTTCCAATGCCCTCCCGAGCTGCTCGATGCTCCTGAAAATCCTGGATTTGTGAACGCCGACGATCATG
>CAYSQV010000243.1:0-1660 GCA_964433295.1 uncultured Nitratifractor sp.
CGATCCCAACGAGAACGAAGATAAAGACGATCGAGCCGATGATGACGGCAGGGGGGACGGGCTGGGAGAGATCAGGCATCACGCAGTACCTCGGCGCAGCGGGCGCACACCTGATCCTCACTCAGAGAAGTGTACCGCCAGCAGCGGGGGCATTTGGCGTGGGCAGCTCGGTGGAGGGTGAAGTGGCGGCCTTCGACCTCGAAGCTTCCCAGCTCCTCGCCGGCGCAGGCCTGAGCCACACCGCTGACGACGAACCAGTCTTCGAGGTCTTTGCTGTCTGCAATGGTAAAGGCTTCAACATCCCCCGCGATCTCCAGCTCCAATGTGTTTTTGATGATCTTCTCTTTTTTGAGGCGGTCGATCTCTTCGGACATCGCTTCGCGGGCAGCGAGCATCAGCGTATCATCAAAGCTCTCGGCCACTTCGGGGACTTCGGTGTACTCCAGGTCGAAGACACTCTCCATCTCCCCCTTGAAGACCGCCGGTGCGTACTCGAGGATCTCATCGGCGGTGTAGGTAAGGACCGGCGCGATGAGAGCGAGCATGCTGCGGGCGATCACCCCCATGGCCGACTGGGCGCTGCGGCGGACGGGAGCATCGATCTTTTCGGTGTAGAGACGGTCTTTGCAGATGTCCATGTAGATGCCGCTGAGCTCGTTGGTGAGGAAGTGGTTGAGCACCGCAAATCCCCGGAGGAAATCGTAGCGGTCGAAGTTGCTCTGCACCTCGGCAAACACCGCGCGGGCTTTGCCAAGGATCCAGCGGTCGAGTTCGCCGTAGGCTTCGGGTGCGACGAGGCTATCGAGATCATCGACATTGGCCAGCAAAAACCGGAACGTATTGCGGATCTTGCGGTACTGCTCAGCGGTCTGCTTGAGGATGCCGTCCGAGATCTTGAGATCACCCTGATAATCACTCAGGGCTACCCAGAGGCGGAGGATCTCCGATCCGTACTGCTGGGTGACTTTCTGGGGGGCGACGACGTTGCCTTTGGACTTGGACATCTTCTCCCCTTTCTCATCGACGGTGAAACCATGCGTCAGGATCGACTTGTAGGGGGGGTGGAAATTGACCGCCGTGCTTAGCAGCAGCGAGCTTTGGAACCATCCGCGGTGCTGATCGGAGCCCTCCAGATACATATCGGCCGGGAACTGCCCCGCGTCGTAGTTGCCCGATTTGAGCACCGCGTTCCAGGTCGAACCGCTGTCAAACCACACATCGAGGATGTCCTCCACTTTGGTCAGATCCTCAGCGTTGTAGCCGCTGTTCTCGGGCAGCAGCTCGGCGATGGGGCGGTCGTACCACGCATCACACCCTTCCTGCTCGAAGATATCGGCCACATGGCTGAGCACCGCCTCGTCGAGGATCACTTTCTGGGTCTTCTTGTCCCGGAAGAACGCGATCGGCACCCCCCAGGTGCGTTGACGGGAGATACACCAGTCGGGTCGCTGATCGACCATGCTGCCGATGCGGTTGCGCCCCCAGTCGGGGTAGAAGATCGTCGCGTCGATCCCCTCTTTGGCCAGTTTGCGCAGGGTCTTCCCGACCTCTTCGGGCTGCTCGTCCATCGCGATAAACCACTGACGGGTCGCCCGGTAGATCACCGGCTTTTTGGTCCGCCAGCAAAAAGGATACGGGTGGGTAAAGCGGCTCACCTTGA
>CAYSQV010000244.1:0-1653 GCA_964433295.1 uncultured Nitratifractor sp.
TTGATTAGACCGGTGACCACATCGACACTGGGTCGCTGGGTCGCGACGACCAGATGGATGCCGCAGGCACGGGATTTTTGCGCCAGGCGGGCGATGCTCAGCTCCACCTCCTTGCCGCCGTTCATCATCAGGTCGGCCAGTTCATCGATCACCACGACGATATACGGGAACGGCTCGGCCGAACCTTCACGCGTAACCTTGTCGTTGTAGTTGTCGATGTTTTTGGTGCGGCTCTCGGCCATCAGCAGATAGCGGCGCTCCATCTCGCCGACCATGTTGGCCAGGGCAGCGATCGCCTTGGCCGGTTCGGTGATCACCGGCGTAATCAGATGGGGGATGTCGTTGTACATGCTGAATTCCAGCATTTTCGGATCGATCAGCATCAATTTGAGCTGATCAGGGTCGTTACGGTAGAGCAAAGAGAGGATCATCGCATTGATCCCGACCGATTTGCCCGAGCCGGTCGTACCGGCCACCAGCAGATGGGGAAGCTTTTTGATGTCGGTCACAAAAGGGTTGCCGACAATGTCTTTGCCCAGGGCGATGGTCAGGGGAGAACCGGAGGCTTTGAACACTTCACTCTCGAGAATCTCCCGCAAGTAGATCGTATCGATATCGGCATTGGGGATCTCGATCCCCACCACATCGCGTCCGGGAATGGGCGCCTGGATGCGGATGGTCGTAGCCGCCAGCGCCATTGCAAGGTCATCCTGAAGGCCGAGGATCTTGGAGACTTTGACATTGGGGGCAGGTTTGAACTCAAACGTTGTTACCAGCGGGCCGCTGTAGGTGCGGATCACATCTCCGTCGACCTTGAACTGCTGCAGCTTGGCCAGCAGATCTTCGATCTTGCGATCGATGTCGGCTTCGTTGATCCGTTTTTTGACTTTGGGAGCCTTTTGGAGAAAATCGATCCGGGGAAGTTTGAAATTCTTCGGTTTGGCTACGGTGCCTTTTTCGATGTCGGCAAGGAGCTTGGAATTCTCTTCGAGTTCTTCCACGATCTCGACATCGTGGCTCTTGGCCGCCCGCTTCTTTGGGCGCGGCCTGGGACGCGGGGCCGGCGTGGGCTCCGGGAGCGATTCGGATTCATCATCAAGATCAAACGGGGCCGTTGCGTGATTGTCTTCAGGCACCACCGTCTCCGTCACCTTCTCTTCAGGATCCGGCAGCTCAAAATGGTCCTTCACTTCGATCGGATCGAGTTCCATGTTCAGGATCCGATCCATTTCGGCCTTGCGATCCACATCAAACGGATTGTGGAAGAGCGCCCGCACCCGGCTGTAGAACGAATTGATCGAGACAATCTGCCCGGAACGTTTTTTGCCGCTCTTCTCTGTTTTGGCCCTCCGCTCGCTTCGGGGAGGTCTCCCTCTCCAAAGCGCCATCTTTTCCAGCCAGGGTCCAAAATCATAATCATCATCCACGATCAGCACAAATGCCAGCAAAAGCGTCATCAGCCAAAAGAGCCACAACCCCGCTTTGCCGATGTAGGGCAGCAGTGTTGTGTAGATCGTCTGCCCGATCCGTCCGCTGGAGGCGAGATCAACCACCAGAGGCTGAAGCACATTGAGCGAGACAAACAGGACCAACCATCCAGCGTATATATCGACACGCTTCAAAAGCGTAGGATCACGATAGAGCCGATAAAGA
>CAYSQV010000245.1:0-1639 GCA_964433295.1 uncultured Nitratifractor sp.
GCAGCAGCAGGCTCCGCTCAGCGCCGCCCAGGGCGGGGGCGTGGTCGAGGAAGAGAAGAGATTCAGGAGACATAAGAATTCTTCGCTAGGGCCTCGTTGCCCCGACATGAGTTAACTGCAGACTCCGCCAGACTGAGCAATGTGGCGTTTCGGCTATCAATCTATATCCAGAAGGTTTTGAAGAAGGGCCAATGATAACGGCTTGTGGGTACATTCGAGGGTCCAGGTCCTGCGTGTCTATCGTCTTGGGTAGTGGGGAACGCAGCTTAAGAAGAGAATACTGAGTGAAGAGGTTGCTAACGGATGCGTTCTTTTGAATAGCTGCGTATTCTGCGAAATGTATATATGGGTTGATGCTCCCTTCGTAAGGGAGAGATGTTATATGCCCTACAGGTATTCCCAATTCTAGTTTGTCAATACATGATGCTATATATGAAAGTTGGCGCTGCATACGGAGGTAAGTGACTTCTGTCCGAATGATAATAAGGGCTGTTGTTAGAGTTAGAATCACTGCCAATATCAGACGTCGCTTTGGGGAAAGTGGCGGAAACCCCGCGGTGGCAATTAAGAATGCCGGGTACAAGAGGCGCTGCCCTGGTCTTACCAGGATATTTGTGGAACGGGGCATTATCCATGCTAGTGAGATAAGCGCGATAGAAGTGTACAGCCATTCGTTCCTGCATCCCTCCTTAGCTAATCCACGAGTAAATTCGAATAGCCAGAAAACGAAGAGGGGAGACAAAAACAGAAGATCCGCCATAGGAGCGTAAGTCATAAAAGCCTGGGATAGCGCGGCCATCCAGCTCTTCAACCCCGGATACCAGGTTACATCAAGAGGAGGATGGTTTTCGAGGAGGTACAGAAAAAGCAAAATGAGGCTCGGAAATAGAGAGGATAGGACGCTTACGACTTTTTCCAATTTCTCTTTGTAAGCGAAGACAGTCATCATTCCTACTGACAGAACAAGGATCGCAAAGGGAATGATATGGGCTAGGTACGTCAGCACAGACAGAACAGCAGCGCTGATCCAATAGAACTTGCGCGACGATTCCATCCATCGAGTGTAACAACACAGGCTTGTAAACATAAGTGCAAGCCCAAGGCAATAGTTGAGATATCCTCTTTGAAAGAAGTGACTATATGCGAGGGCATATCCAAGATAAGCATAGACATTTCCTTCTCGTCTGTGACCGGTAGTTCGCAGGAACAAGCTAAATCCCATTGAAATGCCAAGGAGGATCAGCGAGAGGAGGATTCTGCCAGCGACTTCCGTGGGGACAAAGAGCTCCAAGACTATGAGTATGATGTCAGATAGACAATTAGGCACTGCTTGCCAGACAAGTTCGTAGTATTGGCTAAAAACATATGCTGGATCTGTCAAACGAGACGCGATGTAAGCACGAGCGAGGTGATTGGGATAATCCTGCAAAGGGGGATATTTGACACTCCATACAGGAATGAGCAGGAGGATGCTTAGAACTAGGCGAAGCGAAGTTGGTTTCCAGTTCTTTGCGATAGGGGGCCGACAAAATGTGCTCATTGATTTTCTCCTAGTAGAGCAATCAAAACGCGGTTGGCTGTCCTGTCCCAGTTCATCTCATCCTCCACCCATTGACGCCCTGCCTGTCCCATCTTGTGG
>CAYSQV010000246.1:0-1583 GCA_964433295.1 uncultured Nitratifractor sp.
CAGGTTTCCCGATGAAAGGATCCAACCTTATCAAGAATTTCGCGCCGTCGTGGTTCGCTTCAGTCATGGGAACAGGGATCCTGGCGTTGACCAGCCTTTTTTACGCCCAGTATCTCCCCTTTTTACGGTATGTTGCGCAAGCTCTCTTTTACCTGAACGTGACGCTTTTCGGGATCCTCCTTGTACCTTGGCTTTTGCGCTGGATCCTCTTCCGAGCCCGTGCCTTGCGGGACCTCAACGATCCAGTGGTCTCCAACTTTTATCCCACGCTCTCGATAGGGATGCTCGTTCTTGCATCGGACTTCATTGTGATCGGGGACTGCTTTTCTGTAGGACTTTGGTTTTGGGTCGTGGGAACCGCCCTCACGATCATGTTCGCCTTGCTCGTCCCTTACATCATGTTCAAGGGCGAGCATGTAACGCTTGACCACATCAACCCCGCGTGGTTCATTCCGCCGGTGGGACTGATCGTCATCCCGATCGCTGGGAGTCGCGTCATCGGCCACTTCGAGAGACTAGCGAACGAGTGGGTGATCTTCGCCAACTATTTCGGTTGGGGAGCTGGCTTCTTCCTCTATTTGGCCTTACTTGCCATCTGCATGTACCGCTTCTTCCTCCACAAGCCCCTTCCCAACGTTTTAGCCCCCACCGTATGGATAAACCTGGGGCCGATCGGTGCCGGCACTGTGGCCCTCCTTAACCTCGTGACGCATTGCTGTTTCATTGCTGATCAGGAACCTTTCCTGGTGTTCGGCTTTCTGTTTTGGGGATTTGGGATGTGGTGGGTGATCATGGCCATCCTTCTCACCTTGCACTACATCCGGCAGTTGAGCCTTCCCTATGCCATGTCGTGGTGGGCGTTCACCTTCCCTTTGGGGGCATATGTGGCTGCTACCCACTTGATCGCCCAGCGGTTGGGCATAGGGCTCATCGACCACATCGGGCTTGCCTTGTACATCCTTCTGTTTGCCCTTTGGGCGGTAACCGCGACGAGAACTTTGATCCACGCTTTCAAGGGTGACCTTTTCCAAGATTGAAAAAGGTAACGATGCCGGGGATCAGCTTGGGCGGCAAGGGCGCCTGTGCCGACATGGCGGCGATAAACGGGCAAGTGAGTGCCGATTTTGGTTATACACTTCCAGAAAGGAGGTGAAGATGAAGGCGGAGGAGATTAGGGAGAAAGCGGCATCTATGCTTAATCAGATGAAGGAAAAGCGGTCTGAGATCCCGGCTTTCCTGGAGTACCTTGCTGCAGAACTTCCATCTGTTTTCGTCCGCCACCAGGAGGACAAACAATACGCCATGCATTATGGGGACCTTCCGGAGAAGGTAAAGGTACTCATCTGTCTTGCTGTCTGTGCAGCCTTGGGGGAAGAGGAAATGGTTCGGTCCTACCTCATCGCTGGGCAAGATCATGGAGCTTCAGAAGAGGAGCTGCTGCAGGCGATCTTGCTCGCGCGGTTCGTCAGGGGATCGGCCGTGCTTAGAAGCGGAGCGGAGGCGGTCAGGAAATGGAAGGAGGAAAAGGGCGAGTGATGTCTCCTAACCTCGGTGAAGCCAAAGGGCCGGGTCATGTTTTCGTC
>CAYSQV010000247.1:0-1576 GCA_964433295.1 uncultured Nitratifractor sp.
CAGCCAAAAGCAAAAATATTTAATATGGCAGTTGTATTCATGGTATATTCCTCCCCACATTTGAACTTAAAATTTGAACTTAAACTTAAAAGCAATGTCGCCTAACGTCCTGCGGGTATGCGAAGCCTATAAGGATTTGGGCGAGCGGAGCGAGCCGTATAGCCGCTGTTAGGCCAAGCATCTTTATCATAATAATCTTGTTGATTCTGTTGGTCTTGGAACTTTAATGACGAGGAAGCGCAGAATGTCATTACTTTCGTTATACCAACAATGAGGTGTCTTTGCAGGACTATCAATGAGAGTATCTGGTCCAACTTCCTGTTTTTCATCGCCAATCTCAACAGTTCCATTTCCTTCCAAAACATAAAAGATTACATCAACTGGGGTCAGATGTTTTTTCAATTTTTCCCCTGGTTTCAAGATCATATGGACAACTTGGGCATGTTCGGTGTCATAGAGTTTTCTTGCGTCAATCCCGTGTGTATTTTGTGTGATTTCAACATCGTTCCATTTCACCATTTTCATACTATCACCTCCCTCAAATTGTTTCGACGTTAGGGGGATGTGTGAAGTTTGCCGAAGGCAAATTTGGGCGAGCGTAAGCGTAGCCACATATCCTCCTGTTAAGTGACCCGAAGGGAAAGGTGCGAATCAACGCAGAGTGCCCGCCGTCGCCAAATATTTTGTTCATTTTTATCTCACCGTTATACAATAAATGAATCATTAATTTTAATTCTAAATTTGTTATACTTTGCTTCTTCTTTTAATAAGTTAAACAATCTATGTTTTGATTTACTAAGTAAATTTTCATTGAATTTGCTGTTTGTTGTTAATTTTAAAACGGGCATAGGGTTATACTCTTGTCCATCCACCTTAACATTTTCAGGATTTGTAAAGAGTATCATCTTTATTAAACCATCTTTTATATCACCTTCAGAAGGTAAGTTTCCAGTAACTGTATGTTTTCCCTCAATAAGATATATATCCTTCCCATGAATCTCTACTTCATCACAAGTAAAATAATAATAACCACCTAAATAGTTCTTTATAGTAATCATACCTTTGATGCCTGTTAAATGCTCTTTGGGCTGGACTGCTACACTTTCCCTTTCCTGTGCTTTGCGAGCAAGCTAGATAATTCCATAAATTTTCTCTTTACCTTTATGTAATTCTCTTATTTGTCTTTCTGCAGATTCCATAGAATGCATTTCCACCCCTAATTCTTTTGATATCTTTTTATAAGCATTCAAAGCCATATCCGCTATATGTTTCATCTATTTGTTCCAAATTCCAATGTAATGCATCGGACTGATAAGAAAGCAATCTTTGAATTTCTTCTTTTATGTATTCTGTATCAAATCTTTGGTTTGTAATTTTGTTTTTATACCCGGGGTTCCTATCTGCTTGTATATAATAACCTACAATAACATACACCCCCAATAAACTCATTAATGATATTGTATCCCATTGAAGAAAATCTCTATCTCCATCTTTTCCTTCATCTTTTATTATTGGGATTATTGTAACTTTTTTCCCACTAAATCCTAAAGTATCATAGACTCTCGCGTACGGATAG
>CAYSQV010000248.1:0-1574 GCA_964433295.1 uncultured Nitratifractor sp.
ATAGTGAATAGTTGTGGTATGCTTTCTTTTCTGAAAGCTGTTTTTAGAAGGTAAAAAATGCACAGTGTTCTACCCACTACCCATTACCCACTGCCCACTGAAATCTCTACCGGAGATTTCTCATGAGGCGTGCGATCTATCCGGGAACCTTCGATCCTGTTACGGTGGGGCATCTCGATATCGTGCGGCGCGCGTGTCATATGTTTGATGAGATCATCATCGCTGTGGCCGACTCTTCGGCCAAAAAGCCGATGTTTACGCTCTCCCAGCGGATCGAGATGGCGCAGGCGGCTACCGCAGACCGTCCCAAGGTCAGGGTGATCGGCTTTGAGAGTCTCTTGGTCGATTTGAGTGATAAGCTGGAGGCCAACATCATCATCCGCGGATTGCGGGCGGTGAGCGATTTTGAGTATGAGCTGCAGATGGGCTACGCCAACGCTTCGCTCAAGAAAGAGCTCGAAACGGTCTACCTGATGCCCAGTCTGGAGTATGCCTTTGTGAGCTCGTCGATCGTACGGACAATTCTTGAGTTTGACGGGAAATTTGATCATCTTGTTTCGCCGCAGACCCATGTGCTGATCGAAAAGTATCGGAGTTAGTGCGGCATGTATGTGGTCTTTGAGGGGATCGATACCGTGGGCAAAAGCACCCAGATCGAGCGCCTGGCGCTGCGCCATCCTGAGGCGGTGATCACGCACGAGCCCGGCGGGACCGATTTCGGGCGGGATGCGCGCGAGATTTTGTTGCGGGGCGATGTGCGTTCTGATCGGGCGGAGCTGTTGTTGTTTCTGGCCGATCGTGCGGAGCATTATGATGAGGTCATCGCCCCCAACCGTGACGGTCTGATCCTCTCGGACCGGGGTTTTCTCTCCGGGATCGGCTATGCGATGGCCTCGGGCGATACCGGCCTGGAGGAGCTTGTCGCGCTCAACCAATTCGCCCTGCGGGGCGACTGGCCCGATGAGATCATCTTTTTCCAGACCGATCTGCCGACCCTCCGGCAGCGCATGGGCGAAAAACACCTTGACGGCATCGAGCAGCGCGGCCTGCTCTACCTGATGGAGGTCCAGCAGCACATGCTTGATGCGCTGGCGCTACTCGATATCCCCCATCTGATCGTTGACGCCACCCGCAAACCCGAAGCGGTGCAAGCCAGCATCGCCAGCTATCTGGGGCTGTGATCGGGGGCGGCCGCCCTTTTTTATTGAACACCGTTCTCAATGTCAGGATTTTGGGCTTCTGTTGTAGATTGCAGCCGTCATCGTATCAAAAATCAGAATGTGTTACAATGGATTTTATCAGGGACTCATTCTCCCCTGCCCTTACTTTCGCTATAATCCCATCAATGTATTGCAATATCTGACAAGGAATACTTATGATCAACCCCCTGCGAGGCATGAAAGACCTTATTTTTGACGATGCGAGGCGTTTTGAGCATATCATAAAAACCGCAAGTACCATAGCCCAAAGATACGGCTACAGCTACATCGAGACCCCCATCCTCGAGGAGACGGCACTCTTCAAACGCTCCGTCGGCGAGAGCTCCGATATCGTGGGCAAAGAGATGTATCAGT
>CAYSQV010000249.1:0-1558 GCA_964433295.1 uncultured Nitratifractor sp.
CAATCCCTCTTGATCTTTTGCAACACCAAGGCCGAAGTGATGGCCCAGGCAGCACGGCTTGAGCGCCAGGGGCATAGTGTGGCGCAGATCCACGGCGATCTTGATCAGCGCCAGAGGCAGGAGGCCGTGATCGCGTTTGTCAACGGATCACGGCGGATACTGGTGGCAACCGATGTTGCCTCGCGCGGGCTGGACATCGAAGGGATCGAACTGGTGATCAACTATGATCTGCCGCTGGATCCCGATGTCTATACCCACCGTATCGGTCGGACAGGCCGAGCGGACGCAGCGGGAATAGCCCTCTCGCTCTACACGCCACATGAGAACAGCCAATGCGACTACATCACCAGCAGGGCAAAGAAAGCTACTATTGATACGCAGCAACTCGATCGGCGATACCTCATGCATTCCGAATGGGTGACCTTATGTATCAACGGAGGCAAACGCCACAAACTTCGCCCAGGTGATATCCTCGGTACCCTCTCCAAGGGGATCGGGATTGCTTCAGATCAGATCGGCAAGATCACCATCACCGAGACCATCAGCTACGTAGCCCTCAAGGAGACAGCGCTTACAACAGCACTCAGCGGACTCCAAAAGACACGGATAAAAAAGAAGCGTTACAAAGGGTGGGTATTGTAATCCTTTTAGCGGTATACTACTCCCATCTCATCAGGAGTTAATATTATGCCCTTTCCCACTTTTCCAGCCGAATGCAAATCGATGCTGTGCCGCTTTTTGACCCCGGAGGTCTATGAAGCGCTCAAAGAGGAAAAAACCGCCAACGGCTTCACCCTTGATCAGGCGATCCGTTCCGGGGTGGAGAATCCCGACAGCAGTATCGGTGTCTATGCGGGGGATACGGAGTCCTATACGCTTTTTGCTCCGCTTTTTGACCCGATCATCGAAGCCTATCATGGGTTTAAACAGACCGATGCCCACCGCAGCGATCTTGATCCGTCCAAACTGCAAGCCCCCAACCCCGATCCCGAAGGAGCCTTCATCGTCTCGACCCGTATCCGTGTGGGACGCAATGTGGCTGATCTCCCTCTGGGGCCGGTGATTTCCAAAGCGCAGCGTGATGAGGTGGAATCCCGCGTTGTCTCGGGGCTCAAAAGCCTCGACGGTGATCTGGCCGGAGCGTATTATCCTCTGCTGGGGATGGATGCCAAGACGCAGGCGGCCTTGATCGAGGATCACTTTCTTTTCAAAGAGGGGGATCGTTTCCTTGAATCAGCCGGGCTCAACCGTGACTGGCCGTCAGGCAGAGGGATCTATCACAACCACGACAAGACCTTCCTGGTGTGGGTCAACGAGGAGGATCAGATGCGGATCATCTCGATGCAACCGGGTGGAGACATTGCCGAGGTGTTCGCGCGACTGGTGCGCGGGATCGAGGGGATCGGTAGCCAGGTCGATTTTGCGTACACCGATCACCTGGGCTACATCACCAGCTGTCCGACCAACCTGGGGACGGCGATGCGTGCCAGCGTGCATATTGCACTGCCCGAGCTCGCCAAAGACCGTAAGCGCTTCGAAGCGATCTGCGACGCGCACC
>CAYSQV010000250.1:0-1537 GCA_964433295.1 uncultured Nitratifractor sp.
GGGCGTATCTCAACGGTGAGCCGCTCCATGTCAGCACCCAGAGCGAGCTTCAGCAATCTCTCATCGCGACCGGTTTTCCGTATGCCAAAGTGGAGCAGGGCACCGAGTACCATTGGGTGATCGATGTGCTCACCTCTCTCCTGCCGCACATCCGCGACATCCGCCGTTTGGGGGCGGCCGCGATCGATCTGTGCTATCTGGCACAGGGGCGCACGGATGCCTTCTATGAGATCGATCTGATGCCATGGGATGTGAGTGCGGGGATCCTCATCGTGCAGGAGGCAGGCGGTCACGTCAGCAATCAGTACGGCGAGCCGTTTGATTTCGACGACAAGGGGATCGTGGCGAGCAACGGTCGGGTGCATGGCCAGCTGCTGGAGCACATGCGGCCGATCGGCTAGTACCCCAAGGCTCTGTCCACACGGTTGTTCAGCGATAAACCCTCCATCGCGCGATGATAATTCTCCACGATCTGCGGGGCGACACTGACGGGATCGGTGATGCTGGCGATGTGCGGTGTGAGGTCGATCTTCGGGTGTTGCCAAAAAGGGTGATTCCCCGGCAGCGGCTCCTGCTCAAAAACATCCAGAATGGCATGGGAGAGCTGCCCGCTCTCCAGTGCTGAGAGGAGATCAGACTCTGCGACTTGTGCTCCCCGGCCGACGTTGACAAACGATGCACCTCTTCTCAATTTCCCGAAAAAATCGGCATCAAAGATGCCAGTAGTCTGTGGGGTCAACGGCAGGATCGAGACCACAATGTCCAGGCGGTGGAGAATCTCCTCCGTCGTGTTGTCGGGGGTGTAAACCTCTACCCCTTCCAGGGTCTTGATCCTGTTGGCAAATCCAATGACCCGGAAGCCCAGCTTGACAAGCTGCGCCGCGACAAAGGAACCGATGCTCCCCAAACCGTAAACACCGACGGTGATGCTGTCAAATTCCCGGGGAAGCAGCTCCGTCCAGGTGCGGGTCGATTGTTGTCGGCGGTAGCGGTGCAGCTGCATCGCCTGATAGCTGATGGCGGCGAGAAGGTACTCCCACATCGACCGGTTGAGGCGGTTGTCGGTGAGTTTGAGGATGGGGATGTCGGGATCGAGTGTCGTGTCCCTGAGGATATGGCTGACGCCGGCTCCGATCGAGGAGATCGCCTGCAGATGAGGGAAGCTGCCCCACAGTCCGTGCGGATAGGGCCAGGTCAGTGCGAAGGTGATCTCATCCGGGTCGCCGATGTCCGGATAGACCCGGATATCGAGGGTAGGATCGAGTTTCCTGAGAGCCTTCATCCAGTGGGTAATGTCTCTGTCACCTTTGTAAATCAAAATGGCCATGGTATCTCCTTGGTGGTTCAGGGTGTGTCTGGTGACAGCCCGGATCGGTTGACGCGACGGAACAGCGTCGCAAAAGCCATGCGATCATCACAGCCGCCACCGTTCGTATCGCGATCACCATCGTCAGATCTGCACCGAAGATCACGAACAGCAGAGTGTCTTCGATGATTGCATGGCAGATCATCAGAAACGTCCCGATGTAGAAGATCT
>CAYSQV010000251.1:0-1512 GCA_964433295.1 uncultured Nitratifractor sp.
GCTATCTGACTCCCGTCGAGTTTGAGCAACAGTGGCTGGCTGAGCACCCTGTTGCTATCGAGGTTGTTCCGTTAGAATCACCGTCTTAGTGTCCAGATTAAGGGGCGCAGTACACTTTTCACCTGACCGGATCGTACACCGAGGCGGTTGGACACGCTTTCCCAGGCTTGTGCATGCAATCCGCAAACTTCTCGCCCCTTTGAAACTGGATAGAATTTGGTACCAAGTCGTCGTTGGAATGGATCATCGGTGGGGAAAGCATCCTTGGCCCAAGCGCTGGGCTAGAGGTGCATATATTCTGGCGCGTAAAAGCAAAGCTTTAGATTGGCGTCGTATTAATGTGGAGGTATTTCAGCACTGATGCGCTTCTCTGTCGTCGTCCCCACCCATAACCGTAAAGACCTACTCCGCCGCTGCCTAGAGGCTGTCACTCACCAGGATTACCCCGACTATGAGGTCACCGTCGTAGATGACGGCTCCACTGATGGCACTGGCGAGATGGTGCAGCGGGAGTTCCCACAGGTGCGCTACATTCGACAGGAACCGAACCAAGGGCCGGCAGCGGCCCGCAACCGAGGGATCAAAGCAGCCTCGGGGGAGATCATAGCCTTCACAGATGACGACTGCATTCCCCCCACCAACTGGCTCGCGTCTCATCTGCCGTATTATGATGACCCACAGGTGGGTTGCGTGGGTGGACTGCAGTTGACAGCCCACCCCAACTTTATCGAGCAGTTTCAGATAGCGCATTATCTGGATGTCTATACCGAGTTCAATCGCATCTGCCGTGTGGAAGACGTCCGAGGCTTCGGCACTAATAACTTGAGCATCCGACGTGAGGTGTTCGATCATGCAGGACTCTTCGACGAAGCTTTCCTCACAGGTGCGGATCCAGAGTTTACCCGACGCGTGGTTATAGCGGGCTACACGCTGATTCGAGATCCGAAATTGCGAGTGGAACACCTTAAAGTAGATACCTGGGGCTCCTATCTGCGCACCCGCTTCCGCAGGGGTTGTGGCTCCGTGCTTACCGATATCAAATATCAAACCCTTTGTATCCGGCGCTTTGTACCATTGATTAACCTGCAAAATACCCAGAGGATTTGGAAGAATTTCAAGAAAGTGCGGAGGCCTGAGTGGAAGCAAGGAGACTCCATACGGTTCTGGGCTTTGCTTTTATTATCGCGGATCGTCGATATTGCTGGTAGGCTTTACTATTACTGGAAAGTCGGACGTTATTACAAACCGTCGCCTAGTGCTCTGGCCAACATGGCGGATCTAAGCGATTGACTTTCCAATGACCAAATGTCTGCAATCGCCGCAGAGAGGCACTTTCCAACGCCACTTAACAGTAACTGATCCTCACCACAACATGAATAACATAAACGATGAAGGCTGATAATATCAGCTACGAAAGATGTTTGGTGCCATGTAAAAGCAGAAACCGTGGCCACTGGGATCGCAAGACACTATCTATATCTATCAGCTCAATATGACCAGTTCCATCCTGAC